>NZ_JARHZE010000088.1 GCF_029258315.1 Fusobacterium sp.
CCATCTTCTAATCTTTTAGCTGGTGTTAAAGCATTTTCATCTGGATTAAAAACTTTTTCTACTACCTTACCATAAATCATATACCCTACTATTAGGGCGATAACTGAAACTATAAAACTTATCATAAATTTATCCCTCCTAAAAATATATTTTTTACATTATATATTATACTATTTTTTTACTTTTTTTATCATTTTAATACTTAAAATGTATTTTTTAGAGTATAAAATGTAATTTTTTTTATCTGAAATGCACTTATCATAATTTTCTTTTTATGATAAAATACTTTTTAAGGAGATGATTTTAAATGTTTAATTTAATTAGTGCTCTTTTAAATAATCTAGGATATATTATTGTTATAGCGTTTTTATTTACCAGAATTCAATCTTCAAGAAATACCTTCGTCAAAGAAAATTATAATGCAAAGGATATTTTTGTCCTTTCTTTATTTTTTGGTGGGTTAGCTATAATCGGTACATATTCTGGAATTGATTTTAAAGGTTCAATTGCAAATACTAGAAATATTGGGGTTATCACAGGAGGACTTTTAGTTTCACCTTGGGTTGGAATAATTTCCGGAATTATTGCTGGCATTCATAGATTTTTTCTATTAGGTGGAGAATTTACAGCAGTTCCTTGTTCAATCTCTACTATCATTGGTGGTTTTTTTGTGGCTTACTTATCAAAATTTATAAACGAACAAAATAAATATGTCTATGGATTCTTTGCTGGATTTGTTGTAGAAAATTTAAGTATGTTTCTTATATATTTTCTTAGCACTGATAGACAGATTGCTCTAGAAATCATTCAAACTATATATCTTCCTATGATACTTGCTAATGCTTTAGGAGTTCCCATTGTTATTATAATAATTGAAAGTATCATAGAAGAAAAAGAAATAATGGCTGGAAGACAAGCTAAACTTTCTTTAGAAATAGCTGAAAAAACTCTTCCTTATTTTTCAAATGGTGGTTCTCTTGATGAAGTTTGTAAAATAATAATGAATGCCCTTGAAGCTAAGTGTGTAGTTCTGTCAAATGAAAAATTTATTGTTGGAAGTCATTCATACAGTAAAGAATATGAAGTTGATCATACAGAGGTAAAAAGTGAAGCTGCTAAAAAAGTTCTTTCAACTGGTAAAGTCTTCATCGCCAATAGAATCTTTAATAATGAAGAGTTTAATTGTGTAAAAGGAAATATAAATTCATATATTATAGTTCCTCTTTATCAGAATGAAAAAGTTTTCGGAACTTTAAAAGTCTATTTTGATAAGTTTGGACAGATAACTGAAAGTAAAAAAAATCTTATTGAAGGACTTTCAAAATTAATTTCTACTCAACTAGAACTTACAAAGATAGAAAATTTTAAAGCTATGGCTAGAGATGCAAACTTTAAAATGTTACAGACTCAAATAAACCCACATTTTTTATTTAATGCTTTGAATACCATTTCATCTTTTATAAGAATAAATCCTGAAAAAGCTAGAGATATTATTTTAAATCTCTCTACTATCTTAAGGTTTAATCTTGAAAATTTTGATAAACTTGTCACAGTTTCAAAAGAAATTGAACAAGTAAAAGCATATATAAATATAGAACAAGCTCGGTTTAATAATAAAATCAGGGTTAATTATTCTATTGAAGAAGATGTTGAAAACTTTCAAATTCCAAGTCTTATTGTTCAACCTCTTGTAGAAAATAGTATAAAACATGGTATTCTTCCTAAAAGAGAGGGGGGGACTGTTTCCATTGAAATAAATAAAATAGATAGTTCTCACATTAGAATAATCGTCCAAGATGATGGAGTAGGAATTCCCCAAGAGGTTATCAATTCCTTAAACAATAGTAATTTTAAAAGTATTGGTTTAAAGAACGTACACGATAGATTAAAACTTCTATATGGAAAAGGATTAGAAATAGAGAAATTAGGAAACGGAACCAAAATAAGTTTTGATATACAATTTAAGGAGTGATAGATGTTAAGATATATTATAGTTGAAGACGAATTTCCAGCAAGAGAAGAACTGAAATACTTTATTGGTCTTTATGAAGAGTTTTCTCTTGAAAAAGAATTTGAAAATCCAATAGATGCCTTAAAATTTTTAGAAGATACAGAAGTTGATGTAGCTTTTTTAGATATTAATATGTCTGGTATTGATGGAATTAATTTAGGAAAAATTATAAATAAACTAAATCCTAAAATGAAAATAGTTTTTATAACTGCTTATAGAGAATATGGAGCTGATGCTTTTGAACTAAATGCTTTTGATTATCTTTTAAAACCTTATTCCGAGGAGAGAATTAGAAAAACTTTAAATAATCTTTTAGAAGTTTTTCATTCACAAAATTTACAAAAAGATGAGTCTTCAAAAGTTAATAAGCTTGTCGTTACTGAAAATGATAAGTTTATTTTCTTATCTTTTGATAAAATTTATTATATTGAATCCTCAGAAAAAGAGTGTCTTATCCATACCAATGAAAAAGTTTATACTTCTAAATTAACCCTTTCTAAATTAGAAGAACTTTTACCCAATAAAAAATTCTTTAAAACACACAGGGCATATTTAGTAAATCTTGATAAAATAGTAGAACTTGAAGCTTGGTTCAGTGGTAGTTATCTTATAAAGCTTGAAAATATTCCTGAAAAAATTCCTTTAAGTAGAAATAATATTAAAATTTTTAAAGATTTATTTATTATAAAATAGCTACTTATTTAATTTTATAATTTTTTGCTTATATTTATTAATTGATAATGTTTTTGTCTTGTGTTATACTAAAACTAGGAGGAAATATGAAAATAAAAACACTTTTATTATTTTTTATTATAGCAACTTTTTCTTTAGGAGAAGAGGTAAAATTCAAAGATATTCCAACTGATCACTGGGCATATAAATCTGTTAAAACTCTTGTTGATAACAATATTATAGATCAAAAATCAGTAAATTTTAATGGAAATGCACCTCTTACAAGATATGAGTTTGCCTATGAACTTTCAAAACTATTTAATAGATTGGATACTGAAAAAATCAATAAAAAAGAGATTGATGTATTAAGAAGTATAATTTATGATTTTTCTGCAGAACTTAATAAAATTGGTTTTGATTACAAAAAATTTGAAGAAGAACTTTCAACTACAAAAGATGATATTGATACTCTTAAACAAATGGTTGAAATAAATAATAAAAAGATTAAAACTTTAGAGTCTAAGATAAAAGAACTAGAAAAAGACAGATAATTACTTTAAATTTTATAAAATAGGAGTGATGTAAAATGAAAAAACTAAAACTTGATTTATCAAAAGTTTTGGAATTTGTTTCAGAAGAAGAAATTCTAAAAATGGAAGATGAGGTTAAAAGAGCTGAAAAATTCCTTATCGAAAAAAATGGTGAAGGAAATGATTTCCTTGGTTGGATTGAACTTCCTACTAACTATGACAAAGAGGAATTTGAAAGAATTAAACTAGCTGCTGAAAAAATCAAAAAAAATTCAGAAGTTTTAGTAGTTATTGGTATTGGTGGATCTTATTTAGGAGCTAGAGCAACTATTGATTTCTTAAGTCATACTTTCTACAATAAAGTTACTAAAAATCATCCAGAAATTTATTTTGCTGGAAATAGTATCTCTGGTACTTATTTAGCTCATTTAATTGAAGCTATTGGAGATAGAGATTTCTCTGTCAATGTTATTTCTAAATCTGGTACTACTACTGAACCAGCTATCGCTTTTAGAATATTTAAAGAAATATTAGAGAAAAAATATGGTGTTGAAGGAGCTAGAGAAAGAATCTTTGCTACAACTGATGCTTCTAAAGGAGCTCTTAAAAAATTAGCTACTGAACAAAATTATGAAACTTTCACTATCCCTGATGATGTCGGAGGAAGATTCTCTGTTTTAACTCCAGTTGGATTACTTCCAATAGCAGCAGCTGGTATTGATATTGATGCTTTAATGGCTGGAGCTAGACAGGCTCAAAATGATTACACTGCTCCATTTGCTGAAAATGATTGTTATAAATATGCAGCAACTAGAAATCTTTTATTAAGAAGTGGAAAATGTATAGAACTTTTAATAAACTATGAACCAAAATTACACTATGTTGCTGAATGGTGGAAACAATTACACGGTGAATCTGAAGGAAAAGATGGAAAAGGATTATTCCCTGCTTCAGTTGATCTAAGTACAGATCTTCACTCTATGGGACAATATATCCAAGACGGACAAAGAACTTTATTTGAAACTCTTATAGATATAGATGAAAAAGAAACTGATATTGTAATTCCATTTGATAAAGAAGATTTAGACGGACTTAACTATATAGCTGGTAAAGGAATGAATTTTGTTAATGAAAAAGCTATGCTTGGTACTCAATTAGCTCACGTTGATGGTGGAGTTCCAAATATAAGAATAATTATGCCTAAAGCTGATGCATTTAGTTTAGGATATCTATTCTACTTCTTTGAAAAATCTTGTGGAATAAGCGGATACTTATTAGGAGTAAATCCATTTAATCAACCTGGAGTAGAAGCTTATAAGAAAAATATGTTCGCTTTACTTGGAAAATCTGGTTATGAAAAAGAAGCTGAACTTTTAAACAAAAGACTTAAATAATAGTTACATTTAGAGAAGGTGGTATTTATGTTATACAAAAAAACTAATGGTTGGAAAAATATCTCCCAAGAAAAAATGGAAGAAATATTTACAATGGGAGAAGAATATAAAAAAGTTTTAGATCTTGGAAAAACTGAAAGAGAATTTGTTGACTTAGCAACTAGCTTTGCTAAAGAATGTGGTTTCGTAGATGCTAGACTAAAAGACTTTTTAGTTCCCGGTGATAAAGTTTACTACCTTAACAGACATAAAAATATTGTTCTTGCTGTTATAGGTAAGGAAGATATTTTAAAAGGAATAAACTATATTGTTTCTCACATTGACTCTCCTAGATTAGATTTAAAACAAAATCCATTATATGAAGAGTTTGAATTAGCTTATATGAAAACTCATTACTATGGTGGTATTAAAAAATATCAATGGACTTCTATACCTTTAGCTCTTCACGGAGTTGTTGTTCTTGCTAATGGTGAAAAAGTAAAAATAGTAATCGGAGAACACGAAGATGATCCTGTATTTACTGTTCCAGATATTTTACCTCATCTTGATAGAAAAGTTCAAGGAGACAGAACTGCTAGAGAGGTTATAAAAGGAGAAGAGCTTCAAATTATAGTTGGATCTATACCAACTACTATTAATGATAGTGAAATTAAAGATCTTGTAAAATATAATATTCTTGAAAAACTTAATGATATTTACGGAATGACTGAAGAAGATTTTATCTCTGCTGAATTAGAATTAGTTCCAAGTCAAAAAGCAAAAGATGTTGGTCTTGATAGATCTCTTATCGGCGCTTATGGACAAGATGATAGAATTTGTGCTTATACATCTCTTAGAGCTATACTTGATATTCACGAAATCCCTAATAAAACTGCTATCTGTTTCCTAGCTGATAAAGAGGAAACAGGTTCTGATGGTTCTACTGGACTTCAAAGTGATTTCATAGATTATTTCACAGCTGATTTAATATTCAAAACAAAAAAAGTTTATTCTGATTTATATTTAAAAGAAACTCTATGGAATTCAAAAGCATTATCTTCTGATGTTAATGCTGGAGTAGATCCTATATTTAAAAGTGTTCACGATGTTCAAAATGCTCCTCAATTAGGTTATGGTGTTGTTATGGTTAAATATACTGGTTCTGGTGGAAAATATGGAACTAATGACGCCGATGCTGAATATGTTGGAGAAATTAGAAAATTATTAAATGATAATAAAATAGTTTGGCAAACTGGAATGCTTGGAAAAGTTGATGAAGGTGGAGGAGGAACTGTGGCTAAATATCTTTCTAAAAAAGGTATAAGCACTATTGATATTGGTCCTGCACTTCTTGCAATGCATTCACCTTTTGAAATTTCTTCTAAATTAGATATATTTGAAACTTATAGAACTTATAAAGCTTTCTACAAAGGGGTTTCTACTGAAGAAAAAAAATATATTACAAAAAGTAATAAAATTTACTTATAAAATTTAAATTTTATTTAAAAACTAAAGGGCTAGTTTCTCTAATCAGAAATTAGCCCTTTCTTATTTTTATCTTTTATAAAGTCTATTTAATTTTAATATAAAATCTTTATCAATATTTTTTATTTGTTCCTCTGTGATTCTATATCTCCAGTTTCCATTTGCTAAACCTGGTTTATTCATCTTAGTGTCACTTCCAAATCCACATAGATCTTGAATCGGTACAACCACTAAATTAGCAACACTCTGCCATAAAGTTCTTATTATAGCTCTACAAGAATCACTATAATAACCACCTTTTCCCCAGTCATCTCCCTGATAGTTACAATATTCTAAAGCATAGTTTCTCTCAGTTTCACTAGATTCCCAAAGCCAACCTAAAAGAGTATTATTATCATGAGTACCTGTGTAAGCCACTATATTTTTTTCATAATTATGAGGTAGATGTCCACTTTCATTTTCTGCAAATCCAAATTGAATAACTCTCATTCCCGGAAATTTAGTCTCTTTTAATAAAGTTCTAACATTGTCATCTATATCCCCTAAATCTTCAGCAATGATTGATTCTCTATTTATTTTTTTTAAAACTTCATCAAAGAAATCCATTCTAGGTCCTTTTACCCAATGTCCTTCCTTTGCAGTTTTGGCATTAGCTGGCACAGCCCAATAATCTGAAAAACCTCTAAAATGATCTATCCTAACCACATCAAATATTTTTAATGAATTTTCCAGCCTTTTTATCCACCAATCATAGTTTTCTTTTTTTAAAACTTCCCAGTTATATAAAGGGTTTCCCCATAATTGTCCCTCTTCTGAAAAATAATCAGGTGGAACTCCTGAGATAAATTTTGGCTTTTTATCCTCATCCAAGTCAAAGATATGAGAATTTCCCCAAACATCAGAACTTTCTAACGAAACATATATTGGAATATCCCCTATTATTTTTACTCCATTTTTATTTATTCTTTCTTTTATATCTTTCCATTGAGAATAAAATTCATATTGTAAAAATTCGTAGAATAAAACATCATCTAAATTTTCCTTTAAAAATTTTTCTAATTCTAATTTTTCATGAAATTTTAATCCTTTATTTTCCCATTCATACCAATCTTTATTATCATTTTTTTCTCTTATACTCATATATAGAGCAAAATCTTTTAACCAATAATTATTTTCCTCAGAAAATTTTAAAATATTTTTTTTGTATTTATCATCTATTCTTTCAAAAGCTTTTTTTAAAACTTCAATTCTTTTATTATTCAAAAATTCAAAATCAATACTATAAGGATCAGATACTTGATTTTCTTTTAATTCTTCTAAAGTTAATAAATTTTTACTATATAATGTTTCTAAATCTATAAACATAGGATTTCCTGCAAAGGCAGAAAAACTTTTATATGGTGAATTGCACAGATCTGTTGTACCAAAAGGTAAAGTTTGCCAATATTTAACTCCCATACTTTTTAAAAATTCTGAAAATTTTATTGCTTCCTCCCCAAAACTTCCAATTCCATATTTATTTGGTAAAGAAGAGATGTGTAATAATACTCCACTTGAACGTTCCATAAAATCCCCCTACTTCTTTTAATATAATTTATTATAACATAAAGTAATAAGTTTTTATCTTATAATTATTTTTTCATTGGTAATTAAAGGTTTTCTTTCTTTTTTTACTTTTTTAAAAAAAATTACTTGCAAATTTCTGTAAAATTTAGTATACTATCTCTTGTAGGTCGCATAGCTCAGTTGGGAGAGCACCTGCCTTACAAGCAGGGGGTCACAGGTTCAAGTCCTGTTGTGACCACCATTAAACAAGTGGGGGTGTAGCTCAGTTTGGTTAGAGCACTAGCCTGTCACGTTAGGGGTCGCGAGTTCGAGTCTCGTCACTCCCGCCATTAATAAATAAGAAATGAGAGATTTTTATCTCTCTTTTTTTTATTTCTAAGAAAAAATAAATTTTTACTATAAAAGTTAATAAAAAACATGTTATAATGATAACCTATTAAAAGAAAATAATGAAGGAGAAAAAATGAGAAAAAAATTATTAATAATGTTATCATTGCTATCGTTAAATCTTTATGCACAAGATATTTATAAATCAGCAATCAAAGATTTAAAAATGGAAGAATTAGTGGCTACTTATTCTGAAGAGAAAGCAGAAAAAAGTTTAAAGGGATACGAAGGAAAAGATAATTTAAAAGAGAAAGCTGTATTGGTTGATTTAAAAGCTATAACGATTGAGGATTTAAATTCTGAAAAAAATATTAATAAAAAATTAAAAGCTTTTGTTAAAGATTATACAGATACAAAGGAATATTATCTTGGAAATGTATCAGATAAAAATATAATTGAGAGATTAAATAATAAATGGAATAGAGGGAAAATAATAGAAGGAAGTCCACTAAATTCAGTATTAAATGAAGCTATACTTAAAGGATTGACAACAGGGTATAATATAAAAGATAGAAGTGAATATGCTAATTTTGATAAGGAATATACAGTTAGTTATGGACATAATGATATGATACATGCCTCTCAAATAATAGGATTGTTAAAAGGAGAAAATATAGATGCAAAGGTTCAATTGGAATTAAAAACATCAGCTTTTGTATATCTACCAGAATGGGGAGAATCAAGCTATACTACAACTAAGATGCCTGATGGAACTATAATAGCTCATCCGTTAGAATATGATTTAAAATTTCAATTTGAATCTCAGAAAGATAAAGAGAGATTCCTTGAATTAGTAGATAAATATGCTAAAAAAGATGAAGAAAATCAAAATGGACTTCTTTATGAATCTTGGTGGCAACCATTTGTTCAGACAGAAAAAGTAGCTGGATATGAAATGCTAATAGATAATATAGTATCAGATGGTAAATATGATGCTCATGTTTTAACTTTACCAGAGAAATCAAAAGCTTTAGTAAAAGAAGTTTCTAAAAATAAAGAAATAGAGGTAAAAATAAAAAAAGTCTGGGTAAATCCTGCATTTTATAGATTTATGTCAGGGGAATATAAATAAAAAGAACTAAGTTTGTAGAAGGATTGATTCCTATATTTTATAGGGTTAATCCTTTTAATTTTTTTTGATTTTAAATAAAATATTTTATACTTTATTATTTTAAAGAAGTTTTTAAAATTATCTAAAAAAACTGCACCTAAAAGTTTACATAACTAAGCTTTTAGGTGCAGTATATTTTTATAAAAACAAAATAGACTTTACTTGACCAAGTTAATGAAGAATGTAATTATAGCTGCATTAAAGAAGTCTATAAATAAACTACCAACAATAGGTATAACGAAGAATGCTTTAGGAGATGGAAGATATCTCTCTGTTAATGCTTCCATGTTTGCTAAGGCTTTTGGTGTAGTACCAAAACCACAACCACAATGTCCACCAGTCATAATAGCAGCATCATAATCTCTTCCTGTAATATTAAATGTAACAAAATATGCAAATGCTCCCATTAATATAGTTTGACCTATTAACATTATGATTAATGGTAAAGCTAATTCTTTAAGTTCCCAAAGTTTAAATGCCATAAGAGTCATAGAAAGGAACATAGCTAAAGTAAAACTTCCAATAGTAGATACAATATCTAAATCAATTTCAAATTTTCCAGTAAAATCAGAGATATTTCTGATAACAGAGGCAGCAAACATTGCTCCAATATAAGATGGAAGAACTAATCCTAAATGATTTAAGAAATTTGAGATTAAACTACCAATTCCCATAGCTATAACAATTTGAAATCCTGTTGGAAGAACTTTTTTAGTTATAAGAACATCAGATTTATCATTTAAAGAATCGAAATTATTAGAGTTTTTATGTTTTTCTAATAAAGAGTGTTTTTCTATTAGATGTTTACAAATTGGACCAGCGATGATACTACCAGCAATAAGGGCATAAGTAGCAGTTGCCATAGCCACCATAGTTGCACCAGGGGCTCCAAAACTCTCCATGATTGGACCAAAGGCTCCAGCAGTTCCAGGACCACCTGTAGTAGCGAGAGAACCAGTTGCTAAACCAATTAAAAGGTTAACATTAAGGAATTTAGCCATAGCGATACCAGCTATATTTTGGAATAGAGTTAATCCTACAGCAGCAATTAAAAACATAAGAACAGGAAAACCTGCTTTCTTTAAAAGTCTAATACTAGCTGAGAAACCAACTGTGGTGAAAAAAGCTATCATAAAGACTTCTTTTAATGAATCTTCAAAAACAAAAGAGAAAAGTTGAGTCTCATGACCTATTAAAGTAAAAATAGAAAATATAGTTCCACCAGTAACGGCATCAGGAATACAATTTTCTTTTAAAAACTTAAAAGAATTATTTATAAATTTTCCTAAGTATAGTACTAATACGGCTAAAGCCATAGTTTGAATGTTTGTTAGTTCGAATAACATACAAGTGTTCCCCCTTATAAAACTTTGTTTCATTTTATGGATATTATTTTTATTCCAAAAATTAATATATCACACAATATATAGATGTTTCAAATATATATAATATATAATAGAGAGAAAAATGTTAAATTATATTAAAAAATGTTAAAAAATATTTTCGAAAAATTTGTCATAATACTACATTATAAAATGTAAAAAATAAAATTAAAAAATATATTAATTTAGTTAAAAAAAACAAAAAAATAAAATAATATAAATGTAGGAAAAAAATAAAAAATAAAAAAATAAATAAAAATATCAGAAATATTAAGAGTAAGTATGTTACCAAAAATAGATGAAAAAATAACCACTAAGAAAATTGACAAAGTTCAAAAATTTGTTTAAAATTAAGACAATAGAATAGGTAAATAATTGTGTGTCAAAAAATTTAAAAATAGATTATAGAGGTGATTTTGTGAAAAAAACAAAAATAGTTTGTACTATTGGACCAAAAAGTGAACCAAAAGAAGTATTAACTAAATTACTTAAAGCTGGAATGAACGTAATGAGATTAAACTTCTCTCACGGAAGTTACGATGAACACGGACAAAGAATAGCTACTTTAAGAGAAATCCAAAGAGAAACAGGATTAAAAGCAGCAATATTATTAGATACTAAAGGACCTGAAATCAGAACTATTAAATTAGAGAATGGTGAAGATGTACAATTAGTAGCAGGACAAAACTTTACTATAACTACAGATAAAACTGTAATAGGAAACGATAAAATAGTTGCAGTTACTTATGCAGATTTTGCAAAAGATTTATCAGTAGGAAATACTGTATTAATTGATGATGGTTTAATTGAATTAACAGTTAAAGAAATCGTTGATAACGAAGTTAGATGTGTTGTTGAAAACAACGGACTTTTAGGAGAAAATAAAGGAGTTAACTTACCAAATGTAAGTGTTAACTTACCAGCATTAGCTGAAAAAGATATTGCTGACTTAAAATTTGGTTGTGAGCAAGGTGTTGACTTTGTAGCAGCTTCATTTATAAGAAAAGCTTCTGACGTAAGAGAAGTAAGAAGAGTTTTAACTGAAAACGGTGGAGCAGATATAAAAATAATCTCTAAAATAGAAAATAAAGAAGGATTAGATAACTTTGATGAAATATTAGAGCTTTCTGATGGTATCATGGTAGCAAGAGGAGACCTAGGAGTAGAGATTCCTGTTGAAGAAGTTCCATTTGCTCAAAAAATGATGATAGCAAAATGTAATCAAGCTGGAAAACCAGTTATTACAGCAACTCAAATGTTAGATTCAATGATAAAAAATCCTAGACCAACTAGAGCAGAAGCAAACGACGTTGCAAACGCAATCCTAGATGGAACAGATGCTGTAATGTTATCTGGAGAAAGTGCTAAAGGAAAATATCCAGTAGAAGCAGTTTCAGTTATGACAAGAATAGCTGAGAAAACAGATCCATTATTATATAGTAATGTTGAATATGAGAAAAAAGAAGAAATAGGAATCACAGAAGCAGTTGCAAAAGGTTGTGTAGATGCTGCTGAAGTTTTAGGAGCAAAATTAATCGTTGTAGGAACTGGTTCAGGAAGAGCTGCAAGAAGTTTAAGAAAATACTTCCCAACAGCAATGATTCTTGCTATAACTAACAATCAAAAAGCATTTAACCAATTAATATTAAGTAAAGGTGTAATTCCTTACTTAAGTGGAGATTTCAAAAATTTAAATGACTTCATGGAAAATGCTGAAAAAGTTGCTGTAGGATTAGGTCTAGTAAAAACTGGAGATATAATTGCTGCAACTTGTGGTGAAGAAGTATTTATGACTGGAACAACTAACACAGTTAAAATCATGAAAGTTAAATAATAAATTATTAGTAGATAAAAAAATAAAAAAGTAGTAAAATATTATAGAATAGTTTTATAAAATTTAATAGAATTTATAGGAGGAAAAAATGACAAGAATAGCTGACGTAGTAGCAAGAGAAATACTTGACTCAAGAGGAAATCCTACTGTTGAAGTAGATGTTGTATTAGAGTGTGGAGCTAAAGGAAGAGCTGCAGTTCCATCTGGAGCATCTACAGGAGCTTACGAAGCAGTAGAATTAAGAGATGGAGATAAATCAAGATATTTAGGAAAAGGTGTTTTAACAGCTGTAAAAAATGTTAACACAGAAATAAAAGAATTAATACTTGGAATGGATGCTTTAGACCAAGTTAAAATAGACAGAGCTATGATCGCTTTAGATGGAACACCAAATAAAGGAAGATTAGGAGCTAACGCTATACTAGGTGTATCTTTAGCAGTTGCAAAAGCAGCAGCAGAAGCATTAGGAATGCCTCTATATAAATATTTAGGTGGAGTAAATGCAAAAGAATTACCTTTACCAATGATGAATATATTAAATGGAGGATCTCACGCTGACTCTGCAGTAGACGTTCAAGAATTCATGATCCAACCAGTTGGAGCAAAATCATTCCAAGAAGCTATGAGAATGGGTTGTGAAGTATTCCATCACTTAGGAAAATTATTAAAAGCAAATGGAGATTCTACTAACGTTGGAAACGAAGGAGGATATGCTCCAGCTAAAATAAACGGAACTGAGGGAGCTCTTGAGTTAATAATGGAAGCTATAAAAGCTGCTGGATATGAACCAGGAAAAGATATCACTTTCGCAATGGATGCTGCTTCAAGTGAGTTCTGTCAAGAAGTAAACGGAAAATTTGAATACCACTTCAAGAGAGAAGGAGGAGTTGTAAGAACTTCTGAAGAAATGGTTGAATGGTATGCTGGATTAGTAGAAAAATATCCTATCAAATCAATAGAAGATGGATTAGGAGAAGATGACTGGGCTGGTTGGCAATTATTAACAGCTAGACTTGGAGATAAAGTTCAACTTGTTGGAGACGACTTATTTGTAACTAACACTGAAAGATTAAAAAGAGGAATCGAATTAAAAGCTGGAAACTCTATATTAATAAAACTTAACCAAATCGGTACTTTAACAGAAACTTTAGATGCTATCGAAATGGCTAAGAGAGCAGGAATGACTGCAGTTGTTTCTCACAGATCTGGAGAAACTGAAGATGCTACAATAGCTGACATAGCTGTTGCAACAAACGCAGGACAAATCAAAACTGGATCTACTTCAAGAACTGATAGAATGGCTAAATACAACCAATTATTAAGAATTGAAGAAGAATTAGGAGATATGGCTCAATACAACGGATTAGAAGTATTCTACAATATCTGCAAATAATTAAAAAATTAATCCCCTAAAAAATTTAGGGGATTTTTTGTAAAAACCTCTCAAAAATGAGAGGTTTTTATTTTTATATTATTTATTGAAAAATTCAGACCATTTATCAGCTTTAAATCCTATCAAAACTCCATTTTCACTAATAACAAGGGGTCTTTTTACAAGCATTCCATTTGTAGATAAAAGTTTTATCATATCTTCTTCAGACATTGTAGTAAGTTTATCTTTTAATTGCATCTCTCTGTATAAAATTCCACTTGTATTAAAAAATTTTTTAGCAGGAAGTCCACTTAGATTAATAAAATTCTTTAATTCATCAAAGTTAGGATTTTCTTCAACAATATGCCTACTAATAAATTCAATATTATTTTCTTCTAACCATTTTCTAGCTTTTATACAAGTTGTACATTTAGGATAATTTAAAAATAAAACAGACATAAGTATCTCCTTTCAAGATTTTATTGATACTATAATTATAACTTATATTTTTAAATTTGTATATGGGAATCTTGAGTTTAAAAGGATTATAAAATTTTGATTTAGAAAAAATTTATTGAATGAGTAATGCTAGTGTGATATACTTAATATAGATTAAATTTGTTTATTATATTAAAACTAGTGATGATTTAAGTGCACATATAAAGATTAGGAGGCTAAATAATGGGGAAAGTTCTAGTAATTACTTCAGGAAAAGGAGGAGTAGGAAAAACAACAACAACAGCGAATATTGGGACAGGATTAGCATTAGAAGGAAAAAGTGTGCTACTTATTGATACAGATATAGGACTTAGAAACTTAGATGTTGTTATGGGACTTGAAAATAGAATAGTCTATGATTTAGTTGACTTAATAGAAGGACGTTGCAAAATAAAGCAAGCTCTTATAAGAGATAAAAGAAATAAAAATTTATGTCTTATTCCAGCTGCTCAAACAAGAGATAAAAATGATGTGACTCCAGAGCAAATGAAAGAGTTGATAGATGCAATTAAAGGAGATTTTGATTATATTTTAATTGATTGTCCAGCAGGAATAGAACAAGGGTTTAGAAACGCCATAGTAGCTGCAGATGAAGCGATTGTAGTAGTTACTCCAGAAGTTTCGGCTGTAAGAGATGCTGATAGAATAATAGGACTATTAGAGGCTAATGAAATAAGTAAAATAAAATTAGTTGTAAATAGAATGAGAATGGATATGGTAAAACAGGGAAATATGATGAGCGTTCAAGATATAGTTGATATACTGGCACAAGATGTATTAGGTGTTGTACCAGATGATGAGAGTATAGTTGTTTCTACAAATAAAGGAGAACCTCTTGTATTTAAAAGAAATTCATTAGCTAGTAAAGCATATAAAAATATAGTTCAAAGAGTATTAGGAAAAGAGATTCCATTTTTAGATTTAGATATAAAAAAAGGATTTTTCAGAAGAATTTTTGGATAAAAAATATTGAAAATAAAAGGAAAAATAAAAAAACTTTTAAAAGTATAAAAAAAATGTTGACAAGATATGGTAATTATGATATCATTATATCTGTTAATGACGCCGCTTTAGCTCATCTGGTAGAGCAACTGACTTGTAATCAGTAGGTGACTGGTTCGATTCCGGTAAGCGGCACCATAACTGCCCCGTTCGTTCAACGGTTAGGACATCAGATTTTCACTCTGGAAACAGGGGTTCGATTCCCCTACGGGGTACCAATTAAATAAAAATAATGGTGAGGTTCCCGAGTGGCCAAAGGGAGCAGACTGTAAATCTGCCAGCTACGCTTTCGATGGTTCGAATCCATCTCTCACCACCACTCTATGGTCGCATAGCTCAGTTGGGAGAGCACCTGCCTTACAAGCAGGGGGTCACAGGTTCAAGTCCTGTTGTGACCACCATAAAAAATGGGGGTGTAGCTCAGTTTGGTTAGAGCACTAGCCTGTCACGTTAGGGGTCGCGAGTTCGAGTCTCGTCACTCCCGCCATTTTAAGAAGATATGAGATGCTATGCATCTCTTTTTTTTTACTAGAAAAAAAGAAAGTTTTATGTTAGAATAAATAGTAAAAGAAAACAGGGGGAATTAAATTGGAAAAAATAAGTGATGTTCTAAGAGAAAGAGGACAGTTAAAACAATTTACAGATTATAGATATTGTACTCCAGACTTTTTGTATATAAAATAAAAAATATGAAGATAAGTATAGGAGGATATTAATTATGAATAACGTTTATGACGTGCTTAAAGAACGTGGATATTTAAAACAATTTACAGATGAAGAGGCTATAAAAAAATTATTAGGTGAAGAGAAAGTAACTTTTTATATAGGATTTGACCCAACTGCTGACAGTTTACATGTAGGACATTTTATCGCTATGATGTTTATGGCTCATATGCAAAAATATGGACATAGACCAATTGCCTTAGTTGGTGGTGGAACTGCAATGATAGGTGACCCTAGTGGAAGAACAGATATGAGACAAATGATGACAAAGGAAACAATTGCTCATAATGTTTCTTGTATAAAAAAACAAATGGAAAAATTTATTGATTTTACAGATGGAAAGGCTATTTTAGCTAACAATGCTGACTGGTTATTAGATTTAAATTATATAGATTTCATAAGAGATATAGGATCTCTATTCTCTGTAAGCAGAATGTTAACAGCAGAGTGTTTTAAAAGCAGAATGGAAAATGGAGGACTTTCTTTCTTAGAGTTTAACTATATGCTTATGCAAGGATATGACTTCTATGTGTTAAATGAAAAATATAATTGTAAAATGGAACTTGGCGGAGATGACCAATGGTCTAATATAATTGCAGGTATAAATGTAGTAAGAAAGAAAAAGCAACAAGAAACTTATGGAATGACTTGTACTTTACTAACTAATAGTGAAGGAAAGAAAATGGGAAAAACTGCAAAAGGAGCTTTATGGTTAGACCCAGCTAAAACTTCTCCATATGAATTTTATCAATATTGGAGAAATGTAGATGATGCTGATGTTGAAAAATGTTTAGCATTATTAACATTCTTACCAATGGATGAAGTAAGAAGATTAGGTTCTTTAAAAGATGCTGAGATCAATAAGGCAAAAGTTATATTAGCTTATGAAATAACTAAGATGATCCATGGAGAAGAAGAAGCTGCAAAAGCAAAGGCTGCTTCAGAAGCATTATTTGGAGCTGGAAACAATATGGAAAACGTTCCAAGCAAAGATTTAACAAGAGATCAATTAGGTGTGGAATTAATAGAATTTTTAGCAGTTAATAAAGTTTTAAAGAATAAGAGTGAAGGAAGAAGACTTATAGAGCAAAATGGTATGTCAATTGATGATGAAAAAGTTACTGATATAAAATTTGCTCTTACAGAAAATATTTTTGAAGGTAAAGAATATATAGTAGTAAAAATGGGTAAAAAAAGATTTTTAAAAGTAGTTTTAAAATAATTGGTTGGTGATAGTTTGATATTTTTGAGAGGAACTGTTGATGGAGATATAGAAAGTATATATAAAAATATACATGCTCAATATATAAAAAAATATTATCCAGGAAAAGAAAAAGAACAATGGGAAAATCATAAGAGATGGTATAAATTTCTTATAAAATCTCCCTCTTATGCTTTATATACAGTCACTAATAAAGATGAAGAATTTTTAGGCTATGTTAAGTTTGAAATTGATGAAGAATTTGCGATTATAAATATTTTTTTAATTGAAGAGATGAGAGGAAAAAATATTAGTTCAGATATAATAAGACTTAGTATGGAAGAATTTACATTTAAAAATTCAAAAATATCAGTAATTTTTGCTTATATTTTAGAGGAGAATACAGCATCTATAAAAGCTTTTAAGAAAGTTGGATTTGTATTTGATTCTTTAGAAGAATATAAAGGTTTGGAGCATATGCTATTTATTAAAACCTTGGATTAATAAGACGGGGAATCCCGTCTATTTTTCTATAAAAATAAGGAGAGATTATGACAAAAAAAGATGGAGTAAAATTTGTTTTAGAAAAATTAGAAGAAAAATTTGGAAAACCAAAGTGTGCTTTGAATTATGAAACTCCTTTCGAGCTTTTAGTTGCTGTAATTTTATCAGCTCAGTGTACAGATAAAAGGGTAAATATAGTTACTCAAAAAATGTTTAGAGAAGATAAGATAAATACTCCTGAACAATTTGCAACTATGGAGATAGAAGAGATAGAAGAGTTGATAAAGAGTACAGGATTTTATAGAAATAAAGCTAAAAATATTCAAAAAGCAGCGAGACAATTATTGGAAAAATATAATGGAGAATTGCCAAAGGAGATGGATAAGTTATTAGAACTTGGTGGTGTTGGTAGAAAAACTGCTAATGTTGTTAGAGGAGAAATTTGGGGACTTGCAGATGGAATAACAGTTGATACTCATGTTAAAAGGATAACAAATCTTTTAGGATTTACAAAGGAGAGTGATCCAATAAAAATTGAAAAGGATCTGATGAAAATAGTTCCTAAAAAAAGTTGGATTGATTTTTCTCACTATATTATTTTGCAAGGAAGAGATAAGTGTATAGCTAGACGTCCTAAGTGTGATGAGTGTGAAATAAAAGAAGCTTGCAAATACTATGAAAAAAATAAAAAATAATTAAAAAAATACAAAAAATATATATAATAATTCTTGACAAAATAGATAAAGAAATGGTATAAATATATAGGGTAAGGAAAAGAGTCTAACGACATATAGGAGATGAAAATAATGAAAATATATTTAGATAATAACGCAACAACTAGATTAGACGATGAAGTATTTGAAAGTATGATTCCTTTCTTCAAAGAAGAATATGGAAATGCTTTTAGTTTACACCTTTTTGGTCAAGAAACAGGAAAAGCTGTTGCTGAAGCAAGAAAAAAAGTTGCTGATGTGTTAGGTGTACTTCCAGAAGAAATAATATTCACTGCTTCTGGAACTGAGTCAGATAACTTAGCTATAAGAGGGATCGCAAGAGCTTATAAAAATAGAGGAAAACATATAATAGTTAGTGCTATAGAACACCCTGGAGTAAGAAACACTTGTAAAGATTTAGAGAGTGAAGGATATGAGGTAACTGTTATTGGTGTTGACAAAAATGGAGTAGTTGACCCAGAAGAAATAAGAAAAGCTATTAAAGATGATACTATTCTTATAACAGTTATGCATGCAAATAATGAAACTGGTGCTGTTCAACCAATAGAAGAAATTGGAAAAATAGCTAAAGAAAATAAAGTATTATTCCATGTAGATGCAGTTCAATCTATGGGGAAATATAATATAAAACCAAAAGAAATAGGAGCAGATACTATGGCTTTCACTGCTCATAAATTCTACGGGCCTAAAGGAATAGGAGCTTTATATATAAGAAATGGTGTTAGAATAGGAAAAGTTATAACTGGTGGGGATCAAGAGAAAAGATTAAGACCAGGAACAACAAATACTCCATTGATTATAGGGCTTGCTAATGCTTTAGAAAAACAATATAATAATAGAGAAGAAGAAAATAAAAGAATATCAGAATTAAGAGATTACTTTGAGGAAGAATTATTAAAAAGACTTCCTGAAATAGTTATAAACTCAAAAGATGTAAAAAGATTATCTGGAACTTCTAGTGTAACTTTCAAATATGTAGAAGGAGAGTCAATACTACTTTTACTAAGTATGAAAGGTATAGCTGTTAGTTCAGGATCAGCTTGTTCATCAAATGATTTGCAAGCATCACATGTATTAGTTGCTATGGGAATTCCTGAAGAATTTGCACACGGAACTATAAGATTTAGTTTAGGAAAATATAACACAAAAGAAGAAATAGATTATACTATTGATTCTGTTGTAGAGATTATAGAAAGACTAAGAACATTATCACCGCTTTGGAATGAGTTTATAAACAAAAAATAATTAAAAAGGAGAGAACAAAATGCAATATACAGAAAAAGTAATGGAACACTTTATGAATCCAAAACACGTAGGAGTTATGGAAAATCCAGATGGGTATGGAAAAATAGGAAATCCTTCTTGTGGGGATATAATGGAAATATTCTTAAGAATAGAAAACGATATAATAACAGATGTAAAATTTAGAACATTTGGTTGTGCATCAGCAATAGCTTCATCTTCAGTATCAACAGAGATGGTATTAGGAAAATCAATAGAAGAAGCTTTACAATTAACAAATAAAGCAGTAGTTGATGAATTAGGTGGATTACCACCTGCAAAAATGCACTGTTCAGTACTAGCTGAAGAGGCTATAAAAGCAGCTATTGAAGATTATTTATCAAAAAAAAATAAATAGTTAATTAAACTAAAAAGGTGGGATATTCTCACCTTTTTTTTATTACGAAAAAATGTTATAATTAAAAAAAATAAAATTGGAGGAAAAAATAGTTGATAAATAGATTGATAATAATTTTAATGGTTATTTTATTTAGTGTTTCTTTTGGAGGAGAGGGGAAAGATTATAAATCTTATGTATTAGGGACAAGTGATGGAAATATAATTTTATCAGAAAGTGAAAATAATAAATATCCATTAGCTTCTGTAACTAAAATGATGACTCTTTTAGTTGTATATGATGAAATTTCAAAAGGAAATTTATCTAAAGAAGATAGAATAGAAATAGATGAAGAGGTAGCTAAAATAGGTGGAAGTAAAATATATATGAAAGCTGGACAAAAAATTAAAGTTGATGATCTGATAAAAGCTACAGCTATTCATTCAGCTAATAACGCTGCTTTCGCTTTAGCTAAACATGTAGGTAGAGGGAATGTAGATAATTTTGTAAATAAAATGAGAGAAAAAGCTAAAGATTTAGGATTGGAGAATGAGGTTGAATTTTATACTCCGACAGGTCTTCCTACAAATATGACAGGAAAAGAGATGGATAAAGGAACAGCTTATGGAATTTATAAATTAGGAATAGAAGCTTTAAAAAATGATGATTATATAAAAATCGCTTCTCAAAAAAGCACAACTATTTATTCTGGAAAGATAAAATTAATGAATAGAAATAAGCTCCTTGGAAAGGAGGGAATTTTTGGAATAAAAACAGGACATCACAATGCAGCTGGTTATAATATGGCTGTTGCTTCAAATAAAAATAATATAGAATTAGTCTATGTTGTTTTAGGGGGAAAAAATGAAACGATTAGAGATAAAAAAATAATTTCAGATATAAGTCAGTTTTATAATGAAAATAGAAGAACTTTCTTATTAAGAAAGGATAGTCCTATTGATAATCTTTACTTAGAAGAAAGTGCTATGAAAGTGGTTGAGGTTTTTCCAGATAAAGATTTTTCAAAAATTATAAAAAAAGATAGCAAGATTATTTTTGAAATTAAATATAATAAAATAGAATTACCTTTAAAGAAGGATGAGGTAATAGGAAAATATAATTTAATTTTAGATCATATGACAGAAATTAGTGGAGATTTAGTAGTAAGAGAAAATATTTTGAATAAAAAAATGAAATTTAGTGAATTCTCTATTTAAAAATTAATTTGAAAATAAAAGAAAATTAAAAAAATAAAATAAAAAATAAAAAAATTATTGACAGAAATTAAAAAAGAAAAAATGAAAATAAAAGTCATGAAAATAATGTTCAAATTGTGTGAAGAAGATAGACTAAAACAGATTTATTCTATGGTTGAGAAGTCAGTGGAAGATGATAATAAATGGCAATATAATTTTAAAATAAATTGGGTATAATAAAGTGGAATTAATTTTTAATGAGCTGATCTCTTTGAAAGCACTAAAAATTAAGGTAAGTTTGAAGAGTTTTTTACTTATGTTTTTCTTTGTGGTTGGAAGGTAAAACTCTGAATTTTTAATTTTTTTTAATTTTTTTATTATTATGTTATGTTAATCACCATACATTACATCATTAGTTTTTTTTTTTTAAAGATTTTATTTATTTATTTGACAGAGAGAGAGACAGCGAGAGAGGGAACACAAGCATGGGGAGTGTGAGAGGGAGAAGCAGGCTTCCCGCCGAGCAGGGAGACCGATGCGGGGCTCGATCCTAGGACCCTGGGATCATGACCTGAGCCGAAGGCAGACGCTTAACCATCTGAGCCACCCAGGCGCCCCAAGCGGTCCTTTTAAAGTACAAATTTATATTTTAACTATCTTAGCCGTTTTTTTTTTTTTTTAAAGATTTTATTTATTTATTTGACGGAGAGAGACAGCGAGAGAGGGAACACAA
>NZ_JARHZE010000001.1 GCF_029258315.1 Fusobacterium sp.
GTGAAGGAAAATTAACTGAGAGACCTCTTGATCCATATTTTGAAATTTTTAAAGAAAAAAATATAGATTATAAAACTTTCAATGAGATAAAAAATCTTCCTCTTGAAATAGATGGAAAATTAAAATCTGGGGAGTATTCTTTAGTTGGAGATGTAAGTTCTCAATTTATATCAGGACTTTTATTTGCTCTTCCACTTTTAGAGGGAGATTCAGTTTTAAAGATAACTACAAAATTAGAATCAGCTAGTTATATTGATTTGACTTTAAAATCTTTAAGTAAGTATGGAATAAAAATAGAAAATAAAAATCATAGAGAATATATTATAGATGGAAATCAAAAGTATAAAAATCTTGATTCTGTTGTAGAGGGAGATTATTCACAAGGAGCTTTTTGGTTAGTAGCAGGGAGTTTAAATCCACAGAGTGAAAGTATTATTTCAGAGGGATTGGATTTAGACTCTTTACAAGGAGATAAAAAAATTCTTGAGATTTTAGAAAGAATGGGAGTAAAACTTAAGATTGAAAAAGATAAGATAGAATCTTTTGGAAGTAAAAGTTTTTCAACAATAATTGATGCCTCAGATTGTCCAGATATTATTCCAATTCTTACAGTACTAGCATCTTTAAGTGAGGGAGTTACAAAAATAATCAACGCTAAAAGACTTCGTATTAAAGAGTGTGATAGACTTAATGCAATTGCCACAGAGCTTAATAAATTAGGGGCTGATATTGAGGAATTAGAAGATGGACTTATAATAAAAGGAAAAGAATTTTTACAAGGGGGAGAGGTTTCTTGCTGGAATGATCATAGAATAGCTATGAGTTTAGCAGTGGCCTCAATAAAATGTAAGGATAAAATTATTTTACATGGAGCAGAGTGTGTTGAAAAATCTTATCCAGAGTTTTGGAATGATTTTGTAAATCTTGGTGGAAAGATAGAGGAGATTTAGATGAATACCTTTGGAAGAAAATTAAAAATAACTATATTTGGAGAATCTCACGGTTCATCTATTGGAGCTATTATAGATGGACTTCCCTCTGGAATAAAATTGGATTTTGATTTTATAAGAAGAGAGATGGATAGGAGAGCTCCCGGAAAAAATAAAATTTCTACTCAAAGAAAAGAGGCAGATGATTTTATAATAGAAAGTGGATATTTTAATGATAGAACTACTGGAACTCCTCTTTGTGTAAGAATAAAAAATAGTGATTCTCACTCAAAAGATTATTCCATTTTAAAAAACCTTATGAGACCATCTCACGGAGATTATCCCGGATATGTAAAATACAATGGTTTTAATGATTATAGAGGGGGAGGAAGTTTTTCTGGTAGACTTACAGCTCCCCTTGTTTTTGCTGGAGCTGTTGCAAAACAATATTTAAAAGAAAAATATAATATTTCAGTGGGAGCACATATCTATTCTATAAAGGATATTGAAGATAAAAAATTTAATCCATTAGGAGATGATGAAAAACTTTTTGGAGAATTAAGTAGAAAAGAGATACCAGTAATAGATGATGAAAAAATTATTCTTATGAAAGATGAGATTTTAAAAGCAAGGGAAAATTGTAACTCTGTTGGGGGAACAATTGAATGTATGGTAAATAATATCCCTGTTGGTTTTGGTTTTCCATTTTTTGATTCAGTAGAGAGCCTTTTAGCTCACGGAATATTTTCTATACCAAGTGTTAAAGCTATTGAATTTGGAAAAGGTTTCGATATAACAAAACTTTTTGGAAATGAGGCTAATGATGAGATGTATTTTGATGAGAATAAAAAGGTAAAAACAAAAACAAATAATAATGGTGGAGTTTTAGGTGGGATTACAAACGGAATGCCGATAATTTTTAAAGTGGCAATAAAACCAACTCCCTCTATATCTTTGTCACAAAATACAATAAATGTGTCAACTGAAGAAAATCAAATTCTTGAGATCAAAGGAAGACACGATCCTTGTATTGTTCAAAGAGCTGTACCTGTTATCGAGAGTGTGACTGCTTTTACAATTTTAGATATTATACTATCAAATTAGGAGAAATTATGAAAGAGGAATTAAATTTAGAAGAGATTAGAAAAGATATAGATAGAATAGATAGAGAAATGGCAAAACTTTTTGAAGAAAGAATGAATGTGGTTATGAAAGTGGCAGAATATAAAAAAATAAATAATATGCCTGTAAAGGACAGGGCTCGTGAAGAGAGAGTTTTAGAGAAGGCTAATCACATAATTGAAAATAAAAAATATATTTCTGGTTTTCAAAAAATTTTAAGGGATATTATGGATTTTAGTTGTGAACTTCAAGATGAGGAATTAAAAAAATAGAGGTGGATTATGAAATTTGGATTGATTGGAGAAAAATTATCCCATAGCCTATCTCCTGAAATTCATAAAAAAATATTTGAGAATTTAAAAATTTCTGGTGATTACTCTTTAATTGAATTAAAACAGAGTGAGATTTTAGATTTTTTTAGAGATAGAAGTATGGAGTATAGAGGTTTCAACGTTACCATTCCTTATAAAATAAAACTTATGGATTTTATGGAAGAGATTTCAGACGAGGCAAGGGAGATAGGAGCTATAAATACAATTTTTCAAAAGAATGGAAAATTTTATGGGTATAATACAGACTATTTTGGATATAAAAGAACTTTAGAAGAGAATAATATAGATATAAAAGATAAAGATATAACTATATTGGGAGCTGGTGGAGCTAGTAGAGCAGTTTTAAAATATTCTTTTGATGAGGGGATAAAAAATACTTTAATAGTTGCAAGAAATATTGAAAAAGCAAAAAAAGAATTGGATTTACTCTTAAAAAATAGAGATAATATTGAATTTTTAAATTTTGAAGAGTTTGAAAAGAGAAAAGAAAAAGGATATTTAATTGTTAATTGTACCCCTGTTGGAATGTTTCCCAATATTTTAAACTCTCCAGTAAGCAAAGAAAGTTTAGAAAATTATGAAAATTTACTTGACCTTATATATAATCCAAAAGAGACTTTATTTTTGAAATATGGGAAAAAACTTGGGAAAAAATCTATAAATGGACTTTTTATGTTGGTAGCTCAAGCTGTGGCTAGTCAGGAAATTTGGCAAGATAAAAAAATAGATAACTCTGTTGTAAAAAATATAGTGTCAGATTTAGAAGAAAAGTTTTAGGAGGAAATATGAAAATATTAGTAATCAATGGACCTAATATCAATATGCTTGGAATAAGAGAAAAAAATATCTATGGAGATAATGATTATAACTCTCTTTGTGAGATGATAAGGAAGGAAGCTCACAAATTAGGTTGTAAGGTTGATTTTTTTCAGAGTAATATTGAAGGGGAGATAATCACTGAAATTCAAAAAACTTTGGGTGTCTATGACGGAATAATTATAAATCCTGCTGCTTATACACATTATAGTATTGGGATACTTGATGCTTTAAAGTCTGTGGATGTTCCAGCCATTGAGGTGCATATAAGTAATATCCATAAGAGAGAGGATTTTAGAAAAAAATCTGTAACTGCTGAAGGGTGTGTTGGACAAATCTCTGGATTAGGTTTTTATGGATATATTTTAGCTTTAAGAGGTCTTATAAATTT
>NZ_JARHZE010000023.1 GCF_029258315.1 Fusobacterium sp.
GATAATCCAGAGGCTTTAATTTTTTCTAAAAATATTAGAGAGGCTCTTATAAAAGAAGGTGTTACCATTACTAATCTAAGAGGTGATGAGTAATGGGAGAAAACAAAAATAAAGGGGCTATTGTGGGAGCTGCTTTTCTTATGGCAACTTCTGCAATAGGACCAGGATTTTTAACTCAAACAGCTGTTTTTACTGAAACTTTTAAAGAAAATTTTGCTTTTACTATTCTTATAGTTACAATTGCTACACTTATTGTTCAACTTAATATTTGGAGAGTAATTTGTGTATCTGGTATGAGGGGACAAGATATTGCAAATAAAGTTGCACCTGGTTTAGGTTATTTTATTGCAGCACTTGTTTCTCTAGGGGGATTGGCTTTTAATATTGGAAATGTTGGTGGAGCTGCCCTTGGTTTAAATGCTCTTTTTGGTTGTAATATTACAGTTGGAGTTTTATTGTCTGGAGCTCTTGCTATTTTTGTTTTTCTTTCCAAAGATATGGGTCCTGTAATGGATAAACTTACCAAATTTCTTGGTGGACTTATGATAATTGTTATGGGATATGTGGCAGTTCTATCAGATCCACCTGTTGGATCTGCAATTCATGGAGCTTTTTTCCCTGAAAGTTACAGTAGTCTAACTCTTTCTATCGTTACTCTTCTTGGAGGAACTATTGGTGGATATATTACATTTGCTGGAGCCCATAGATTAATAGATGCTAATACAAAAGGAATTGAAAATTTAGATAAGATTAACCAAAGTTCAATGATGGGAGTTAGTATCGCTTCAATTATAAGAATAATGTTATTCCTTGCTGTTCTAGGAGTTGTATCTACTGGTTTTAAGTTAGATCCTGCAAATCCTCCTGCATCTGCATTTAAAGCTGGAGCTGGAATAGTAGGTTATAAAATTTTTGGTTTAGTTATTTTTGCTGCAGCACTTACTTCTATTGTTGGGGCTGCTTATACTTCCGTATCTTTTTTAAAAACTTTATCTAAAACTATTATGAATAAAGAAAAACAATTTATTATTGGATTTATTGTTTTTTCTACTTTTGTTATGGCTTTTTTAGGAAAACCTGTAACTTTACTTGTACTTGCAGGTTCTTTAAATGGTTTAATTCTTCCAATAACGCTAGGAGTTATACTTCTTGGATCTAGAAAAAAAGAGATTGTTGGAGAATATAAACATTCTACTATGCTTACAATCCTTGGAACAGTTGTTGTTTTTGTTACTGGATATGCTGGTATTATTTCTTTACAAGGAATATTTAAACTTTTTAATTAAAAAATACTCTTTTTAAACTATACTGAGGAGGAAATATGAGATTTTTAAAAGCTGGAGATTCTTCATTAATTATCGAATTAGGAAATGAAATTTCTCCTTTAATAAATCACAATTTAAAAAAAATTACAGATTATCTTGATTCATTAAAACATCCAGCAATAAAAGATTTATTACCAACATATAGATCTATTATTGTTTATTACAATCCTCTTTTAATATCTTTTGAGGAACTAAAATCTATCATTGAAAATAATTGTAAACTAGATGATCCATCTAACACATCTATAAAAAAATTAATTGTAGAAATTCCCGTTCTTTATGGTGGAGAATATGGACCAGATATTGAGAATATTGCTTCTCATAACAATCTAACTATTGAAGAGGTTATTAATATTCACACTTCAGGAGAATATTTAGTTTATATGCTTGGATTTACCCCTGGATTTCCTTATCTTGGTGGAATGGATAAAAGAATTGCTACACCTAGATTAAAAACACCTAGAACTAAAATTCCAGGTGGTTCAGTTGGAATTGCTGGAGAACAAACAGGAGTTTACCCTATTGAAAGTCCTGGAGGTTGGCAACTTCTAGGTAGAACACCTTTAAATTTCTTTGAACCGACATCTGAAAATCCTTTCTTAATAAATGCTGGTGAATATATTAAATTTAAAGCTATTTCAGAGGATGAATATTTTAAAATCTCTGAAAAAGTAAAAAATAAAACTTATACTGTAAATAAATACTGGAAGGAGGACTAATATGGAAACTTTTAAAATTTTAAATCCTGGACTTTTGACAACAGTTCAAGACTTAGGAAGATATGGTTTTCAAAGATATGGAGTATCCGCTTCTGGAGTTATGGATAATTTTTCTGCAAAAGTTGCAAATAAATTAGTAGGTAATAACGAAAATGATGCTGTTCTTGAAACTACTTTGAAAGGTATAGAACTAGAATTTTTAAAAGATACTGTGTTTGCTATAACTGGTGGAGATTGTCAATCTACTTTAAATGGAAAAAATATAGATTTATGGAAAAGTTATAAAGCAACTAAAGGTGATATTCTTAAAATGGGTATCTGTAAATCTGGACTTAGAAACTATCTTGCTTTTTCAGGTGGAATTGATGTTCCTCTTATTATGAATAGTAGATCAACAAATCTAAAGGCTAAAGTTGGAGGATATTTAGGTAGAAAATTAATGGGTGGAGATGTTTTAAAAGTTTTCTCAAATGATAATTCATCTACTTTAGAATTTAATAGAAATTTAATACCTAGTTATCAAAAGACTCTTGAAATTAAGGTTATCCTAGGACAACAGTCTGATGAATTCACAGATGAAGGAATTAAAACTTTCTTCAATGAAACTTATACTATCTCTCAAGAAAGTGATAGAATGGGAATAAGACTTGCTTCTGATTCTGGGGCTACTATAAAACATAAAATTTCAGCTGATATCATCTCTGATGGAATTACCTTTGGGGCTATTCAAGTTCCTGGTAGTGGACAACCTATAATTATGATGGCTGATAGACAAACAACAGGAGGATATACTAAAATTGGAAATGTCATTTCCAATGATTTATCTAAACTAGCTCAAGCAACCCCTGGAACTAAAATAAAATTTATAAATTATAACCTTAATGATGCTATCAATGAAATAAAAAATACTGAAAATATTATTAATAATCCTAATTCTTATATTCAAGAATTAAATTCTTCTGAAAATTTTATAAAAAAATTTTATAAAATAAAATTAAATGGAAAAATTTTTGATTTATCTCTTGAAAGAATAGAGTAATCTCTTCCCCTCTTAAATTTAAGAGGGGATTTATTTTTTAATATTTTATAAATTAAAAAAATATGTTATACTTTTATTTATGAAAATATTATGAAAGGGGGAATACTTTTTAGTATAAAAATGAAATTATCAAATGATTTAGGAAAAGATTCTATACTTGGATTAGTTTTTAAATTAGCTATTCCAACAATGCTTGCTCAACTTGTCAATCTACTTTATAGTATTATTGATAGAATGTATATTGGACATATTCCAGATGTTGGAGGTTTAGCCCTTGCTGGAGTTGGGATCTGTGGTCCAATAGTTGCATTTCTTTCATCTTTCGGAACTTTAATTGGTCTTGGAGGATCTATTATTATGTCTATTAGAATGGGAGAAAAAAATGATGCTAAGGCTAAACAAGTTCTTGCAAATAGTTTTTTAGCTCTATCTGTACTTGGTATTGGTTTAACCCTTATCTTTCTTATCTTAAAAAATAAATTAATTATGCTTTTTGGTGCGAGTGAAATTACTTTTCAATATGCAAATACCTATCTAACTATCTATACTTTAGGAAGCTTCTTTGCCCTTATGGCAATAGGACTTAATTTTTTTATAACTTGTCAAGGTTTTCCTATGGTAGGTATGGCCACTGTTATTATAGGAGCCATCACAAACATTCTACTTGATACTTTATTTATTTTTAAATTTAAAATGGGAGTTGCTGGAGCTGCTTGGGCCACTGTTATCGCTCAATTTTTATCTTTTGTATTTGCCTACAAATTTTTAACTGGAAAAAGAATTATTATTCCAATAACTTTTGGTGGATATTCAAAAGAAATTATTAAAAAAATTATTCAATTTGGTTTTTCTCCTTTTTTTATTCTTGCAACTGATAGTCTCATCCTTATAAATTTAAATGTTGTCTTACAAAAATTTGGTGGTTTTGCCACTGGAGATTTACTTGTTTCTAGTGCTACAATTATTCAAAGTTACCTACTTCTTATAACAGGTCCTCTAATTGGTTTATCAGGTGGAACACAACCTCTTTTAAGTTATAATTATGGTGCTAAAAATATTTCAAGGGTAAAATTAGCTGAAAAATATATTACTATCTTTGCTCTTATTTTAACTACTACAATGTTTTTCTTAACAAAATATATTTCACCTTTTTTTATAGATCTATTTACCCACGAAGAAAAACTTAGTACAATTTCAAACTGGGGAATTCAAGCTAGTATTTGGGGAATTATATCACTTTCTTTCCAATATTGTTTTGTAGATTGTTTAACAGCTGTAGGAAGAGTTAAAACTGCTTTTGCTCTCTCAATGTCTAGAAAAACTATCTATATGGTTAGCACTTTTTTACTTCCAATAATTTTTGAAGCAAAATATGCCTTCTATGCTCAATCTATAAGTGATACTCTTGGGCCTATATTATGTATAATCACTTTCTATTTTATTTTCAATAAACATTTAGAAAAAAGATTGAAACAAAACTAAAAATTTATTGCAAAATTTGAAAAAAAACAATATAATTTAGTAAGGTAAATTGATAAAGTAATAGGAGGAAAAAAATGAATAAATTAAAAAATCCTACAAATGATGCTTTATTTGAAGCTTTTCTAAAATTAGAAACTGTTGAAGAATGCTATGCTTTTTTTGAAGATCTTTGTACCTTTAAAGAAATTGAAGCTATGGGAACAAGATTTGAAGCTGCTAAACTTTTAGAAAAAGGTAAAACTTATGAAGAAATTTTAAAAGATATAACTATCTCTTCTTCTACTCTTAGTAGAGTTAGCAAAGCTTTAAAATATGGAACTGGTGGTTATGAACTCATTATTAATAGATTAAAAGAAAATAAAAAATAATATAAAAATTGGGGCTATTAAAGCCCCAATTTTTTATTTAGATTTATTTAACATAATATCATAAGCTAGACAACCTGCTAATTTTGCTGTTCTACTATCTATATCATACTGTGGATTTACTTCTGCAAAGTCTACACAAACAACTTTTTCTGTGTTCATTAAACTTCTTAATATTCTCTTTCCTTTCTTTGGATCAAGTCCCATTATTGTTGGGGCTGAAACTCCTGGAGCATATGGAGCATCAAAAACATCCATACAAAAACTTA
>NZ_JARHZE010000074.1 GCF_029258315.1 Fusobacterium sp.
TTATAATATAAATTAATTAGTAAATTTAAAGACAGAGTAATCTGTCTTTTTTTTTATCAAAAATAGTTGATTATTTGATAATCAAGTAGTATACTTATACTAATTAAATTATTGCTTAAGTCAAAAAATAAGGGAGATAGTTTATGGATGAAAAAAAGAAATTATGTATAGGGATAGTGGTGGCTATTTTAGCATCTGGTTTAATTTCTTATGGACTTTCAAGTGGCTCATTAAGAAAAAATAAAAAAGTTTCTAATGTTATTAATAGTGTAGTATCTGATGAAGCACAGTATAATTTAGAAGTGGAAGAGAGAAAGATTGCAGATAGATATATACCATTAGATATCACTGAACTAAAGAAAAATCTAAAAATAGAAGATAATAAAATGGAAGAAATAAAAAATTCTAAAGGTGAAATTATAGGAAACAAGGAATATAAAAAAAGTGGAGAGATAGTTATAACAAATTTAAGTAAGGGAAAAATAGTTTCAACAGAAACAATAGAAAAGGAAAAAGATAAAAAATATCAAGGGAAAGCAACAATAGAATATACTGATGGAACAAAACAAAATTATTCATATAAGAATGGTGTAAAAGAAGGAAAAGCTGAAATAGTATTTTCAAATGGAGATAGAGAAGAGTATAAATATGAAAATGGGGTTCCAGTAGGAGAAGCAGTATATTATTTCTTTAATGGAGACAGAGAAGAGTACAGATACGAAAATGGAAAATTAAATGGAGATGCAAAATATATTTATAAAAATGGAAAAGAAGAGATTTATAAATATGTAAACGGTGAAAGAAAATAATTTAGGGGAGAAAATATGAAGAAAATCTATATTTATTTAAGTATACTAACAACAATTTTTTTTACGGGATGTACTAATGCAGATGTAAATAATGTATTAAATAATATATCTAACGGAATAGAAACTGGATTAAATAATGTTTCTAACTTATTAGGAAAATTAAATACAAAACCAAGCCAAGTATTTTTAAAGGAACCAAGTTCAAAGTATTTTGATTTAGATACTTATAAAATGAGTATTAAATATGCTGATCAAATAGGAATAGAGATGTGGTTATCAGGAAATGTTTATAACAAAACAAAATCTAAATTAGTTTTTATAGTTGATTTTCCAATTTATGATTTATCAGGAAATATAGTTGATAAAGGTTATATAAAAAATACAGCAGATCCAGGAATAGACGAACTTCATGGTAGTTATGATCAATATCGTTTAGATAAAGATTTAAGAATAGTAGCAGAACAAATAAGAACTCGTGTTTATTTAAATGGAAAATTAATAGCTGATACTCATCCAACTTCTGTCAAAACCAGCGGAACAAAAAAAACAGTAAAACCAGTGGAGAAAAAACAAGTGCAGGAACCAAAAGAGGAAAATCCAGCTAGTCCAAAACCTAGACAAATAAGACAAGACATAGCCAAATAATTGAATTAGGAGGAAATAGATATGGAAAGATATATTGCAGTAGTAAAACAATTAGAAAATAAAAAATATTTAATAAAATTTCCAGACTTTGAAGGTGTAAGCGGAGTAGCTGAAAAAGAAACAAGTATTGAACGTGTAGCATCAGGAATTTTGAATACAAAGTTACAAGAATTAAAGTTTGAGCAAATAGAGAAACCAATCCCTATGGAACTTTCAGAAATTCAAAAAAATTTACAAGAAGGTGAGTTTATTGCTTTTATCACTTTAAAAGATGAAAAAAATATAGTGATAAATAAAGAAAATTTAAAAGAAACTTTTGATAATCTTCAAACTAAATCTAAAGAACTATTAAAAGGTGATTTTAAAGAGAATGTTGAAAAGATTTACTCAAAATCAGAAGAATTAGTACAAGAAAAAATAGGAAAAAATATAAAAAGTGAAAATTATAGTATTGTTGGATTAGTAGGAGGAGTTTTATATTTCTTATCTACATTTATGCCGATGATAAATATAAGAATTCCTATATTAGGTGATATGAAAATAGGATTTACAAACTTATCAGATATAGAAGAGTTTGGAGTTTATGTAAACGGTGTTTCTTCAAAAATGTTTATGATAAGATTTGTTTTAATTTTAATGATGATGGCTGGATTATTTGTAGCTTATTCAGCATATAAAAAACAATTATTTTTCTTAAAATCTGGAATAGCAATGTCTGCAGGATTATATGGAGTATCTTTTATATATGTGTTTTTTCAAATGATGAGTATAGATTCTCAAGTGAGAAAATATGTAGGATTTTCTTATTTTTGGTTAGGAATGTTATTCTCTCTTGTTTTAATGGGAGTTGCATATATACTATTAAATAAAGAACAAGTGGAATAGGAGGTTCATATTATGAAAAAAATTATAGTTACATTTTCTATGTTGATGCTTTTTCTCTCTTGTGGAAAATATAAAGAATTAAATAAAGAAGAAAAATATTCATTGTTATATAAAGCTGAAATTTTACAAAAAAAAGATGCTAGAAAAGAAGTTAATAAAATTTATAAGTCATTAGATAAATATATAGCAAAAAATGATGACAAAGCTTTAAAAGAAAAAGAGCAGTATGAAGATATAGTTTATTTCTTAAAAAATGTTTCAAGAAATTATAGAACAAATACTATCGGATGGAATATTTTTGATGATAAGAGTATAAAATACCCATCTCTTGAAGAGGTTATAGGAAAAGGTGAAGAACCGGTAAATGCTCAATTCCGTTTATATCTAGATAATAGAATAATCTATGATTATTTAACAGATAAACCTTTTACAGGAACAGCTATTTATAGATTGGGAAATGGAAATATAACAGAAGTAGTTTCTATTAAAGATGGAAAAACTGATGGATATATTCAAAAAAATAGATATAATGGAGAAGGAACTCTTATAAGAGAAGAATATTTTGATGAAAATAAAAAAATGAAGGGATATAAAAAATATACAAGTCAAAAAGCTCTTGTAGAAGAGCTATATGTATTAGAAAGATATCCTAATGGAGAAATAAAAAGAGATTATATAAAAATAAATGGTTCTGAAAAAGGAAAATTAAGATTATATAACTCTAAAAAAGTAATTATAAGCCAAGAAGAAAAATAATCCCGTTTGGGATTATTTTTTCTTTGAGGCTAGCCATTGAAAGATATGAATTCCATTTTCTGTTTTTGGATAGTTACGTAGTGTATAAAAATAAGAACCATGAGGATCAAATTTATTTCCATCACAGATAATATCTTTATATTCAGTATAAATAATATCAGAATTTATAGATTTTAAATATTTAAAAATATTTCTCGAGTTTTCAACAGAAACAGTAGTATCTTTAGAAGAGTGAACTAACCAAATAGAAATATTTTTAATTTTATCAAGTTCCCTTTTTGTTGGTTCGTAGGCAGGGCAAGAAATAAAAGCTCCTGCAAATATTTTAGGAGAAGAAACTAGAGTTTTAAAAGTTTGATATCCTCCCATAGAACAACCACCTATATAAATTCTTTTTTTATCTATTTGAGGATTTGCTTTAATATAATTTTTTATAAGTTTTATGAGATCTTTTGTATAATTTTTTTTGCCTTTCAATATCTGATTTCCAACTTTAAAGGATTGTAACCAAAAACTAGGGCATTGTGGAGCTAATATATATGGGAAATTAAAAATTTCTTGATTTTCATTTTCTAAAAAAGTAAAAGCTCCACGATTTCCTAAAATTTGAGTAATATTATTTTTTCCACCTTCTCCAGCTCCATGTAACCAGATTATTAAAGGGTGTTTTTTGCCATTAAATTTAGGTCTAAAAGCTCTGTATTTTAAATTAAGAAATTTGCTACAATAAAACTTATCAATATTTTCAATATTATTAATATCAACTTTTGATGATAGCTTTTCTATTTCAATAAATTTTTTAGATGTTGTTATCAACTTTTTATTTTGTTCTATAAAATAAATAATAGTTGGATTACTATAATTAAATTTTTCCTCATTCCATAAAAGAATATTAGCCTCTATTAAATTAGGATTTGTTTCTAAATTTAAAATTAAAATATTTTTATTTTTTAATTCAATATTTTTAATTTTTCTTATAAATTTTTTATCATTAAATAAAACTGAAATAGTAAAACTATCTTCAAAAATATTTTCATCATCTAATTCGTCATCAAATTTTAAAATAATTTTATTTATTTGAGGGCCATAATCAAAAACTTTTCCAACTATATCAAAACTTATTTTTTCCATAACAATCTCCTTTTCTTTTATATTTCTAGTATAATTATAAAAAAAATATATGTCAAATTTTTTAAAAAAATTTAAATTTTGAAAATTATATAATAAAAAATAGATATAGATAAAAAATAATCCATATATATTTTTTATAATTTGTAAAACTTGAAAAATACAAAAATAAAATAAAAGAAGAAAATGATAAAAAAATACTCTATTTTTTAAAATTTGACAAAGAAATAAAAATAATATATAATGCAACTATTTTAAGCAGATGGTTATTTTATAGTTTTAAATGTTTCTTCCAATTAGATAAAAAGGAGAGTGTTTTAAGATGATAGAATTTAAAAATATTACCAAAAATTTTAAAGGAAATGAAGTCCTAAAGGGGATAGATTTAGAAATTAAAACAGGACAATTAGTGGCAATTATCGGGGGAAGTGGTTGTGGGAAAACAACTCTTTTAAAAATGATAAACTTATTGATAAAACCATCATCAGGAGAAGTTTTAATAGATGGAGAAAATATAATAAATTCTGATGTAATAAAACTTAGAAGAAAAATAGGATATGTTATTCAACAGACTGGACTTTTTCCACATATGACAATTAAAGAAAATATTCAACTGATATCTAAGCTTGAAAAAATAAATGAAGATATTTTGAGTAAAAAAACAATAGAATTAATGAATATGGTGGGGTTAGATCCAAATATATATTTGGATAGGTATCCAACAGAATTAAGTGGTGGACAACAACAGAGAGTTGGAGTAGCCAGAGCCTTTGCAACAGATCCAGAGATAATTTTAATGGATGAGCCATTTTCAGCCTTAGATCCAATGACAAGATCAGATCTTCAAGATGAATTGGTAGGACTACAATCAAAATTTGAAAAAACAATTGTTTTTGTGACTCACGATATGGATGAGGCCATTAAAATTGCAAATATGATTTGTATAATGAAAGATGGAAAAATTCTACAATATGATACACCAGAAAATATTTTAAAAAATCCAGCAGATGAATATGTTTCAAACTTTGTTGGAAAAAATAGAATATGGGCTTCACCAGAATATATAAAAGTAAAAGATATAATGATAGATAGACCGATTACCACAACAAAAGAGGCGTCTATTATGAACTGTATAGAAAAAATGAGACAGAATAAAATAGATAGTTTACCAGTGATTGAAATAAAAACAAGAAAATTAATAGGAATTGTTAAGCCTAAAAATATAAGAAGACAGGAAGATAAAACAATAAAGGCTAGTTCTATAATGGAAGTAGATTTTCCTAAATTACATCTTGATGAAAATATTATTTCAGCACTAAAGATAGTAAATGCAAGTAACTCCTCAGCAGTACCAGTGGTTGATGATAAGGGAATATTAAAAGGTTTGATTACAAAAAGTAGTTTAGTGACAACACTTAGTCAACAATACATAGATGTAGAGGTGGATTAATATGAATTTTATACAATATATTTTAGAAAATCAAGAACAAGTGACGAAACTATTAATGGAGCATATTTATCTTACAATGATTTCCGTTGGAATGGCAATTATAATAGGAGTTCCAATAGGGATTTTGATCTCTTATGTAAAATCTTTGAATAAACCAATTTTAGGTATAGCAAATGTAATGCAAGCTATTCCAAGTATGGCACTTTTAGGATTTATGATTCCATTTTTAGGGATAGGGACAGTTCCGGCAGTAACAGCAGTAGTTTTATATTCACTACTTCCAATAGTAAAAAATACCTATATAGGAATAGATAATATAAATCCTCAAACCATAGAGGCTGCGAAGGGGATAGGACTTACAAAATTTCAAATTTTAACAAAGATACAAATTCCTTTAGCACTTCCAGTTATAATGGCAGGAATAAGAATATCAGCAGTAACAGCAGTTGGATTTATGACAATAGCCGCTTTTATTGGAGCTGGTGGATTAGGTTTCTTAGTTTTTTCAGGAATAAGATTAATAGATAATGCTCAGATTTTAGCAGGGGCAGTACCAGCTTGTATATTAGCATTGACTGTGGATTTTATAGCAGCTACTGTTGAAAAATTAGTGACGCCTATAAGTTTACAGAAAAATGTAACAAAAAAAGATAGAAAAAAACAAAAAATGATTTTATCTATTTTTGGAGCTGTGATAATTATTTTATTAAGTTTTAATCTTTTTAAAATTGGAGGAAAAACTAATAAAACAATAGTTGTTGGATCTAAAGATTTCACTGAACAATTAATAGTTGGACATTTGATGGCAGATATAATAGAGGGAAATACTGATATAAAAGTAGAGAAAAAATTGGCTCTTGGTGGAGGACAGATTTGTTATTCTGCTATACAAAAGGGTGAGATAGATTTATATATGGAATATTCAGGAGTAGCCTATGTAAATTATTTTAACTATCCAGCTACAAATGATCTAGAAAAAATTTCTGAAACATTAAAGAAAGATTTTAAAGATAAAAATAATATTGAAACTTTTGAGAAGATGGATTTTAATAATACCTATACTTTAAGTGTTACAGAAGAAACAGCAAAAAAATATAATTTGAAAACAATAAGTGATTTAACAAAAGTAGCACCTAAATTAAAATCTGGTACAAGTTTTGAATTTATTAATAGGGAAGATGGATTGGTTGGTTTGGAAAAAGTTTATGGTTTAAAGATGAAGGAAAAAGTTGCCATAGATGGATCACCAAAATACATTGCACTTTTAAATAAAAATGTAGATGTGATTGATGCCTTTAGTACAGACGGACTTTTGAAAAAATTTAATTTAAAAATTTTAGAAGATGACAAAAAGTTTTTCCCACCATATAATGGAATACCTTTAATGAGAGGAGAGGTTTATAAAAAATATCCAGAAGTAAAACCTTTGATTGAAAAACTGGGAGAAGTTTTAACAAATGAAGAGATGATGGAATTAAATTATAAAGTTGATGAAGAGGGAAGACAACCAGAAGAAGTCGCTAAAGAATTTTTAAAAGAAAAAAATCTAATAAAATAAATAGTTTAATAACTTTATTGAAATAAAATAAAGGAAATCCTTTTTTAGTGTAGAATAATATATTAAAAAGAAAGGTGGGGATATTTATGAAAAAGATTTTAATACCATTAGATGGAACAGAAAGAAGTATGAGTTCAATAGGACTTGTAAAAGAGTATTATAAACCAGAGGATATTCAATTAACTTTGATGTATGTAAAAGAGGATGCACAACTATTTATAGATGAAAAAAGTTTTGCTGAGGCTGAAAGTGAGATGCAAAAAATAGTTTGTCCTGCAGTTCAACAACTAGAGGGATATCAAGTAAATTGTGAGGTTGGTTTTGTAGATCCAGGAAAAGAGATAATAAAGTATGCAATAAGTAATAAAATTGATATAATAGTTATGACAAAATCTACAAAAAAAGGTATAACTAGAATGATAGGATCAGTAACCTCTTATGTTGTGAAACATGCTCCTTGTATAACAATGATAGTACCAGAATAATATCAAATTTTAAAATAAAATATTATGTAAAAATGCACAGATTTTTCCTGTGCATTTTTTAATGTTAACCTAAATGAGTTATTTCTTTGAGTTCTTAACTTTTTAAAATTATAATAACCTTATAATTAAGGAGGGCGACTATGGAAAATAATAGATTTTTTATAACAGGAGTAGGAACAGATGTAGGTAAAACTTATATATCATCCCTTTTATATAAGGAATTAAAAAAATATATGAGTATAGATTATTTTAAACCAATTCAAAGTGGATGTTATTATGAAGATGGAAAATTGATAGCACCTGATTTAAAATTTTTAGCGGATTTTAATGATGAGGAATATAAAGGAGAGAGATGTAGTTGTAAACTTATTCCAGAAGTATCACCACATTTAGCTAGTGAGATAGAAAAGAAAATAATAGATTTAGATTTAATAGAAAGAGAGTTTTATAAAAAAATTTCAAGGTGTGAAAATATTTTAGTAGAGGGAGCTGGAGGAATATATGTTCCAATTATAAGAGATAAATTTTATATTTATGATTTAATAAAAAAATTAAATCTACCAGTAATTTTAGTTGCTAATACTAAAGTTGGAGGGATTAATCATGCAATGCTTAGTATAAAATTTTTAGAGAGTTTAAATATTGAAATTTATGGAATTATTTTCAATGGATATACTGGTGAAGATTTTGAAAAGGATAATATAAAAGTTATTTTAAAAGATAGTAAAATAAAAAAATTTTTAGTAGTAGAAAAAAATCAAAAGAATATTTTAAAAGAAGAACTATTTAAATTTTTTGAAATTTAGGAGGAGAGATGTTAAGCAAATTACAAGAGAGAGATTTAAAATATATATTTCACCCATGTTCTCAAATGAAGGACTATGAAAAATTTCCACCTGTTGTTATAGAAAAGGGAGAGGGAATTTATGTATGGGATGAATTTGGTAAAAAATATATGGATTGTGTTGGAAGTTGGTGGTTAAATCCATTGGGACATTGTAATCCCAGAATAAATAAAGTAATCAATGAACAGATCAATACTTTAGAACATATAATTTTTGCAAATTTTTCTCATAGACCAGCTATTGAACTTTCAGAGAAATTAATGGAGGTTCTTCCAAAAGGATTAGAAAAATTGTTTTTTGCTGATAATGGATCTTCAGGAGTGGAAATTGCATTAAAATTAGCTTTACAATCTCAGCATCAAAGAGGATATGTAAAAAAGCATAAATTAGTAACTATAAAAAATTCTTATCATGGAGAAACAATAGGGGCTTTAGCAGTAGGAGATATAGATTTTTTTACACAGAAATATAAGCCTCTTATAAAAGAAGCTATAAAAGTACAAGGGCCAGATTGTTACAACTGTCCTTTTAAAAAAAATTATAAAGAGTGTCAAGCTGAGTGTTTTTATGAAATGGAAAAAGTTTTAAGAGAAAATTCAGAGGAGATAGTGGCAACTATAATAGAACCAATAGTACAAGGGGCTGGGGGAATGAAAATTTATTCTCCAATTTATATGAAAAAATTAAGAGATTTAACCAAAGAATTAAATATAACTATGATAGTTGATGAAATTGCAATGGGATTCGGAAGAACAGGAAAAATGTTTGCTAGTGAATGGGCTGGAGTAACACCAGATATCATGTGTATAGGAAAAGCTTTAACAGCTGGTTATTATCCAATGTCAATTGTAGCTATGACCAAAGAGATATTTGATTCTTTTTATTCTGATTATTTAGAAGGGAAATCTTTTTTACACTCCCATAGTTTTTCAGGAAATCCAATAGGATGTAGAATAGCCCTAGAAGTTTTAAAAATATTTGAAGAAAAAAATTTATTGGAAGAGATAAATAAAAAAGGGGAGTATTTAAGAAAAAAGGCTGAAGAAATATTTAAAGATAAAGACTATATTGGAGAAGTTAGACAAATAGGATTGATGGGAGCTTTAGAGATAGTAAAAAATAAAGAAACCAAAGAGAGATTTAATTCTAAAGATAGGGTTGGATATGAAATTTATAAAATTGCCATGAAAAATGGAGCAATACTTAGACCACTTGGAGATACAATGTATTTTATGCCACCATATATTATTACCTATGAAGAGATTGATAAAATGTTAGAAATCTGTAAAATATCCATTGAGGAATATATTAATTTAAGAAATAAGTAAGGTGAAAAATGAAATTAAAAAATATAGTAAAAGAGTTAGAAATAAAAAAATCTGAAAATAATAAAAGAGAATTAAAAATAATAGATGAAACTGGTTTAAATTTATCTTCCAATGATTATTTGGGAATTGGACAAGATAAAAATTTAAGGGTTGAGTTTTTAAAAAAGTTTGGAGACAAAATTCTATTTTCATCTAGTTCTTCAAGATTAATAACAGGAAATTATAAAGAGGTAAGAGAACTAGAAGAGGAACTAGACAAAATTTATAAAAAATCTTCCTTAGTTGTGAATAGTGGGTTTTCAGCAAATAAAACAATTATACAAACTTTTTATAATAAAAATTCATTAATAATAACAGATAGATTAAATCATGCAAGTATATATGATGGGATATTATCTTCAGGAGCTAAAATAGTAAGATATAAACATTTAAATATTAAATCTTTAGAGGAAAGTTTAGAAAAATATAGTAAGATTTATGAGGATATCTTAGTAGTTACAGAAAGTGTTTATAGTATGGATGGTGATATAGCTCCATTAGAAAAAATAGTTAAGTTAAAAGAAAAATATTTATTTGACTTAATGGTTGATGAAGCACATTCATATGGAGTTTATGGTTATGGAATAGCTTATGAGAAAAAATTAGTAAAAGATATAGATTTTTTGATAATTCCTTTAGGAAAGGGAGGAGGGTCAGTTGGAGCATATATAATTTGTTCTAAGGAGCACAAAGATTATCTTTTGAATTTTGGAAGAGAGATAATATATACTACTTTTTTACCATCAGCTAATATATTATGGAACTTATATATACTAAAAAATATGGATAGATTTAAAGAAAGAAGAAAAAAATTGGAAGATTTAAAAAATTTTACAAAGGAAAAAATAAAAGAGTTAAATATAAATGCTATTTGTGAATCTCAAATAATAGCTTTAATAATTGGGGATAATAAAAGAGCAGATGTGATTTGTAAAAATCTAAGAGATAAAAATTATATTGTATATCCAATAAAAAGTCCAACTGTGCCCAAAGGAAGTGAAAGGATAAGAGTGGGACTTAATCCAAATATTTCTAAAAAAGATATTTCAAATTTTTTAGAGGAGTTTAAAAATGAATTTAATAGTATTTTTTAATGGTTGGGGAATGGGAGAAGAGATCATAAAAAATATAAAAATACCAAATGAATATAAATTTATAAATGTTTCTTACCCCTATGACTTTAATAAAAAAATATTAGAAGAGTATAATGAGATAAACTTTATAGGATGGTCTTTTGGAGTATATTATCTTTCTAAGTTCTTAAATTTAAGTAGAGAGATAGAGTATAATAAAATTATTTCAATAAATGGGACTCCAGAAATAATAGGAAATAATGGAATACCAGAAAATATTTTTTATTCAACATTAAAAAATATGAATGAAGAAAATTTTAAAAAATTTCAAAAAAATAGTGGATTAAAGATAGAGATAAAAAAAGATATTAATCTTTTAATGGAAGAACTAAAAAAATTAAAAGAGGATTATTTACCACAAGAAAATTTTATTTCAATTGCAATAATAGGAAAAAAGGATAGAATAGTTCCTTGGAAGAATCAAAAAAAATATTATAAAAAAACGAATGCAAAAGTAGTAGAAATTCCAATAGAACACAATCCTTTTAATTATTTTAATTCTTGGGAAGAAATTTTAAAAATAGGTGAGACAAATGGACTTTAAAAAAAATTTTTATACTTATGATGAAAATGCAATAATACAAAAACAAGTAGCAAAAAATTTAGTCGATTTTATTTCAAAAAAAATAGAGGAAAAAAAGTTTAATAATGTTATAGAATTAGGTTGCGGAACAGGATTATTTACAAAGGAGATATTAAAAAAAATTGAAATAAAAAATATTGATTTAAACGATTATTATGATACAGAAAATTATTTTATTGATATAAAATATAGGGATTTTATTTGTAAAAATATGAGTGAAATAAAGTTTAAAAAATATGATTTGGTAATATCAAGTTCTAGTTTTCAATGGATTGAAGATTTAGATAATTTAATAAAAAATATTTCAAAAAATACAGAAAAATTAGCCTTCTCAATATATTTAGAAGATAACTTGAAAGAGATATACAATCATTTTAAAATTGGGTTAAATTATAAAAATTATAAAGAGGTGATAGAGATATTAAAAAAATATTTTAATAATATAGATTATTATACCGAAATTAAATCTTTAGAATTTACTTCTCCATTAGAAGTTTTAAGACATTTAAAAAGAACAGGAGTATCTCTTGGACAAGGAGTCAAAATATCAGAAATAAAATCTTTTAAAGAAAAAAAATTAACATATTCAATAGGATATTTTATTTCTTATAACTAGAATAAAATAAAAAAAATTATTAGATTTTATTATAAAATTCATAAAATCTTCCTCACTAAAATAACACTTAAAAACAAAATGAAATATTTTTATTTTTTATTATAAATCAAAGGTTTATAAAAGAAAATGAAATAAAGAAAATACTATAAAGAAAAGTGTTGATATAAAATTGGAGATTTACTTTTCAGATATTATGTGTGATAATTATAACAAAAATATCGTAAATCATAAGGAGGAAATAAAATGAATGAGATGTTAGACAAATTCTCAATGAATTTCTTTTCATTAGAGGGAAAAGTAGCGATTGTAACTGGTGGAAATACTGGATTAGGACAAGCATATGTTGTAGCTTTAGCAAAAGCAGGAGCAGATTTATTCGTAGTAACATATGACAATGCTTGGGATGAAACAAGAGAAATGGTAGAAAAAGAAGGAAGAAAAGTACATTTCTTCCAAGCTGATTTAACAGATAGAGCACAAGTAACAGCTTGTGTAGAAGAATGTGTAAAAGTATATGGAAAAATAGATGTATTAGTAAATAATGCAGGAACAATAAGAAGAGCTCCATTATTAGAGTACAAAGATTCAGACTGGGAAGCAGTAATGAACATAAACTTAAACTCTGTATACTACCTAAGCCAAGACGTAGCAAAAGTAATGGCTAAACAAGGAAGCGGAAAAATAATCAACATCGCATCAATGCTAGCATTCCAAGGAGGAAAATTCGTTCCACCTTATACAGCAAGTAAACACGGAGTAGCAGGAATAACAAAAGCATTTGCAAACGAATTAGCAGCTTTAAACATTCAAATAAACGCAATAGCTCCAGGATACATAAAAACAGCTAACACAGCTCCAATAAGAGCAGACGAAAAGAGAAACGCAGAAATATTAGGAAGAATCCCAGCAGAAAGATGGGCAGATCCATTTGATTTAATGGGAGCAGTAGTATTCTTAGCAAGTAAAGCATCAGACTATGTAAACGGACATATATTAGCAGTAGACGGAGGATGG
>NZ_JARHZE010000103.1 GCF_029258315.1 Fusobacterium sp.
AGTTACAGGGCCATCATTTATAAGAGAAACTTTCATATCAGCTCCAAATTTTCCTGTTTCAACTTTACCAATTTCAAAACTTTTAAATTTTTCTATAAAACTTTCATAAAGAGGAATGGCCATTTCAGATCTACCAGCTTCAGTAAAGCTAGGTCTTTTTCCTTTTATACAATTTCCATAAAGGGTGAATTGAGAAACTATTAAAATATCTCCTTTGATTTCATCAAGTCCAAGATTCATTTTTCCCTCTTCATCTTCGAAAACTCTAAGTCCTTTTATTTTATTTGTTAACCAAGTAACTTCTTTTTCGGTGTCTTCGTGAGTAATTCCTAAAAGAACAAGAAAACCTTTTTCAATTTTTCCAACATTTATACCATCAATTTTTACTTCAGCTTCAGAAACTCTTTGTACAATAGCTCTCATAATTTTCTCCTTTAATTTTTATATTTTTTATACAATTATACTATATGAAAATATTTAATTCAAATAATAAAAATTAAAAAATCATTTTTTTATTTTATTTTTTTTTAATTAGTGTTATAATGATATATCATATAAAAAATAAAAATAGTATATAAATAAAACTAATGAGGTATGGGAAAATGAAAATTAAAAAAATATTAACTGATTTTGCAAAAGTAATTAATTCAGACAGGTATCAGTATACTGAAAGTGATATTTTTGTTATGGAGAATAGTCACGAAAGAGAAGCAGTATTTGACATGTATTTTAGAAAAACAGAGGATAACGGGCTTGCAGTTGTTTCTGGAGTACGTGAAGTTGTAGAATTAGTAAAAATTTTAAACGAAACAAGTGAAGAAGAAAAAAGAGAATATTTTTCTGAAATAATAGCTGAGCAACATTTAGTTGATTATCTTTCTAAAATGAAATTTACTGGAGATATTTTTGCTATGAGAGAAGGAGAAATTGCGTATGCTAATGAACCAGTAATCACAGTAAAAGCTCCATTAGTTCAAGCTAAAATTTTAGAAACACCTATTTTAAATATAATGAATATGCAAATGGCAATAGCTACGAAGGCATCAAGAGTTACAAGAGCAGCTCATCCGATAGCAGTATCATCTTTTGGAAGTAGAAGAGCTCATGGATTTGATAGTGCTGTAGCTGGAACAAAGGCATCAGTTATAGGTGGGTGTATGTCTCATTCGAATCTTGTGACAGAATATAAATATGGAGTACCAAGTGTTGGAACAATGGCACATTCATATATCCAAACTTTCGGAGTTGGAAAAAAAGCAGAAAAAGAAGCCTTTGATACTTTTATAAAATATAGAAGAGAAAGAAAGGCAAATACTCTGATTCTTTTAATAGATACATATAATACTTTAAAAATGGGTATAAAAAATGCAATAGATTCATTTAAAGAAAATGGTATAGATGATAACTATCCGGGAGTTTATGGGGTGAGAATAGACTCTGGAGACTTAGCTTATTTATCTAAAAAATGTAGAGAAGAATTAGATGAAGCAGGGCTTAAAAAAGCAAAAATCTTTTTAACAAATGGACTTAATGAAGATTTAATAAAATCCTTAAAAGAGCAAAAAGCAGCTGTTGATATTTTTGGAGTTGGAGATGAAATTGCTGTAAGTAAATCAAATCCTTGTTTTGGTGGAGTTTATAAGATAGTTGAAATAGAAAAACAACCAGTTATAAAATTATCTGAGGATTTAATAAAAATTTCAAACCCTGGTTTTAAAGAAGTTTACAGAATATATGATAAAAATAATTATGCTTATGTAGATGTTATTACACTTGCAAGAGAATATGATGAGGATAGAGAAAGTATTTTATCAGGAAAAACATTTGTAACAAGAGATGCTCAAGATCCTTTAAAAAATAGTACATTAAAAGAAGGGGAATATAGTTTCAAAAAAATAACAAGAACTTATGTAAAAGATGGAGAGATAACAGAAGAGTATGATGTTTTAGAAGATGTTATTGGTTCTAGAAATTATTATTTAGAAAGTCTTGAAAAAATATCTGAAGAAAGAAAAAGACTTGAATTTCCTCATAAATATAAAGTAAATCTTTCTAAAGATTTAAGAGAAATGAAGTCAAACTTAATAGAAAGTATATCAAAAGAAATTAATGAATAGATAAGGAGAACAGGAAATATGGAAATGTTAAAAAAAATGATTTTAGAAAAAGGAAAAGTTTCAAATTCAGCTTTATTAAAAGTAGATAGTTTTTTAAATCACCAAATAGATCCAAATTTAATGTATGAAATGGGAGAAGAATTTAAAAGAATATTTGGAGATTTAGGTGTAAATAAAGTTTTAACAATAGAGGCATCAGGAATAGCTATCGGAGTAACAACAGCTCATGCTTTCCAAGTACCTTTAGTTTTTGCTAAAAAAAATAAACCATCAACTATGGAAGACAGTTATAACACAGTAGTTCGTTCTTTCACAAAAAATAAAGATTATAATATAACTGTATCTAAAGAATTTTTAAATAAAGGGGATAAAGTTTTAGTAGTTGATGACTTCTTAGCTATGGGAAATGCTATTTTAGGACTTAAATCAATAGTTGAAGAAGCTGGAGCAGAGGTAGTTGGTGTAGGAATAGCAGTTGAAAAAGGTTTCCAAGAGGGAGCAAAAATATTAAGAGAAGCTGGGATAAATTTACATTCTCTTGCAATCATAGATAGTTTGGAGAATAATACTATCACTTTAAGAGATGAATAATAATATAAAATAAAAAATAAGGGTGTTATAAATCAATGATTTTTATTTGTTGGTTTATAACTCCTTTTTATTTTGAATAAATAAAATATTTATAAATAATATTCTTTTTAATTTTATCTTGAGTAAATAAATAAAATTTGATAAAATAAAATAATATAAAAGATAAATGGGGGAAGTTAGTGGGAGGAGATAAAAGAGTAAAGCAATTTACGATTACTATTTTTGTAATAGCAAGTATAATAAATATAGTTTCATTTTTTTCTTTTCAAGAATCTATAAGGCAAGAAGAGATAAAACACTTTAAAAGTGAATTAAAAGGATATGCCAAGCATAAAGTCCAAGATACAAAATTAATAATAGATGGAATGGTCAATAGATTAGAGGAAACTAAAAAGCTAATAGAAGAAAAAAGTAATTTTGAAGAAGATGTTATAAAAAGAATTTTAATAGTAGCAACAAGAATGAATTATTTTAATTTTACAAGTTTTGCTTATTCTGATGGAAAGGGATTTGATAATGCAGACCAAAGATTTAATATTTTAGATAGAAATTACTTTAAAAAAAGTATGGAAGGAAAAATAGGTATTTCAGGGGTTATTTCATCAAGAGTGGAAAATAATAAACCTGTTCAAATAATATCTATCCCTACATATGATAAAAATAATAAGGTTGCAGGGGTACTCTTTGGGGTATTTGATTTCCAAACCATTGAAAAAATTACAAACAGAAAAGTAGTAAGGGCTGGAAAGAATAAAACATATATTTTAACATATGAGGGAGAGTATATAACCAAACCAGAAAATGATTTAAAATATATAAATTTTTGGAATTATTTAAGTAATACTAAAATAAGCAAAAAAGAGATTAGAAAAATAAAAAGAAATTTTCTTAACAAAAAAGAAGGAGA
>NZ_JARHZE010000112.1 GCF_029258315.1 Fusobacterium sp.
ATTTTGCTGGAGCTGTGTGTGCAATTATTCCAGCTCTTCCAGCATTATCAACAACTATCATATCTTTTGCTGGTTTCATATTTTCTGGAACTAAATTCCAATTTACATTTTTGGCTCCAAGCATTCCTGCTTCTTCACAAGGAGTAAATACTACAAATATATCTTCGTGAGAAATATTATTTTCTTTTATAACTTTTAAAGCTTCAATGATACTTGCTATTCCCCCTTTATCATCTCCACCTAATGTAGTTGTTCCATCTGTTTTTATAATTCCATTTTCTACAATATAGTTTATATTATTACAAGGTTCAACTACATCCATATGAGCTGCTAAAGTTACCCCTTCTCCCTCTATATTTCCTTTTAATTTTCCGATTATTGTAGGAGCATCTCCACCATAAACTTCATACCCCTTATCTAAATAGATCTCCATTCCTATTTTTTTTAGTTCTTCAACTAAATATTTTGCATATTCTCCCTCTTTTTTTGAAGGTGAATATATTTTTATCATTTCTAAAAAACTATTTACTAATCTTTCTTTATTCACTTTATTCCTCCTAATCATTTAACCAAATTAAACTTTATATAAAGTTTCCCATTCCAATTCCTATTGGTAAATTTAAGAAATACCATATTATTAATTGAATTGTTAATGTAAGTAATATAACTATTGAGTATGGTAAAGTCAAAGCAAATATAGTTCCGAATCCAGCTTCTGGTTGTTTTATACCTGTTCTTTTTTCCTTTGCTAGATTATACTCTAACATCAATCCTAAAATAACTGTTATTGCTGGATGTAAAGGTGAAATTATATTTGTTGCTGAATCCCCTAATCTATAAGCTAATTGAGCATATGCTGGATTAACACCTATCATAGCAAATACTGGAGCTACAATCGGAGCTAGTAATATCCATTTTGTTGATGCTGAAGTCATAAATGGATTCATCAATGCTGTTAATATAATTACTAAAATTAATAGTGGTAATGGACCAACATTGGCTGATTTTATTAAGTCTGCCATCTTTATAGCAATTATTTTTAAAATATTACTTTTATTTAAAAACTCCATAAATAAGGCACAAGTTAAAAATGTTACAAGTAGTGGGGCACATTTTTTTACCCCTGTTTGTAATAGGCGAGCTATATCTTTAGATTTTTCTATTTTTTTAGCCCCTATTCCATATGAAACTCCTATAACAATAAAGAAGATAAATAACAGTGATACCACTGATGATAGTAGTGGTGATTTTGGTAAAAACTCTCCCATATCATTTCTAAAGAAAGAATTTTTTGGTACACTTAGCACTAACATTCCAACCACAAACATCATCAATCCATAAAAACTAAATTTTAATCCTCTGTTTTCTGTTTCTGTAACCTTATATTTTTCTAATTGACTTGCATCAATTTCCTCTTCAGGAAATAATTTCATTATAAATTTTTCTGTAAAAATTGTTAAAGAAATTGTTAAAGTAAATGTTGCAACAGCCATAAAATAATAGTTACTAAGTGGGCTTATTGTCATATTAAATCCAGAATCTTTTATAACTTGTTCTGTTATTCCTGAAAGAAGTGCATCTAAACTTGATACTAAAAGACTTGCACAGTACCCTCCATTACAAGCTGCATATCCTAAAATAATTCCAAGATGTGGCGATCTTCCTATTGAAGAAAAAACAACTCCTCCAAGTGTTAAAGTTAAAATAACTCCAGCATCTGACATTATATTACTGTTGATACAAGCAAAAATAAATACTAAAGTGATCAGACCCTTTGGAGCTTTTAATAAATACTTTCTCATAATAGAATCAAAGAATCCAACTTCTTCAACTATCCCTATTGCTATCATCATCAATAAAACAATTTTTAGTGATGGGAAATTAATATATACATCTGGAAACTTTGAAAGGATATCTCTCATTTTATTAAAAGTTAAAAGATTTTCAATTCTTACTGTACTTTGTAGTCCAGTTGCTCTGTCTAACATTACGCCTTCAATATTCATTTTTGATAAAAATACTGAAATTATCAAAGTACAAATTGCAAAAATACCAAATAACATAAATGGATCTGGCAATTTATTTCCTATTTTTTCTACAATTTTTATAAATTTTCCTACCTTACTTTCTTTTCTCATCTCTCTCCTCCATAATTTTAATTTTTGGAATTGCAAAATCCTTAAGCACCTCTCCATGTCTTTAATAGGACTTTTAATAATAATATCATAATTAAAATAAAAAATCAATCTATTTTAAAACATTTTAATTATTATAGAATCATTTTTATACTTTTAAAAAGAAAAAAAATTACTTAATTATTTTTATTTTTGTAATTTTAGACTAATAAGTCAGCATAAAAAACCCATAGATAATATTTAAAATACTATCTATGGGTTTTATTAGAAATTAAATCTTGTTATTCTTTTTGGCCTTCCTGCTGTTAATGAATTTTCTGTCCTTATATTTTCAGCATAATTTTTTTCAATTATTTTCTTTAAAATTCTATTAACACTTCTTTGAGTTATATTTAAGATACTTGATATTTCCTCGCTGGTGAAACTATCTTTATTTTGTCTTTTCATCATGCTTTTTATTTTCTCTAAGTACAACGAACTAACTCCTATTTCATTTGAAATTTTTTTTATTCTTTCATCTGAAATATTTTTATATTCCAATTCATTTTGAGCTAGTAATGGACCTCTCACATTTTCTCCATCAAATAAAAAAATCTCTTCATTTTTAGAAAAACTTAACTTTAATGCCTTTCTTGCATTTCTCTCTGCTTGAAATAAAGTATTTCCCTCTCCTATTCCAACAGCCAATTTTCCATATTTATTTTCTAAAATCTCTTTTAGTTTAAAAATTTTTTTTAAATTTTCTTTGTCTTTTAAAAGCTCTATATTAGAAATTATCATATACTCATTTTCATCACAAACTTGAAGATTTCCTTCAACCTCTTTACTATATTCTGATAATTCTTTTTCTACTTCCAATTTATTTTTCAAATTATTTCTATATAAATTTTTTTCATCTGAAAATACTTTTAATATTTTTACACCTATTTTACTACTTTTATCTTCAAGATACTTTATATTATTTAAAAGAGAAATAAATTCATCTTCTATTTCCATATCAGTTGCTTGTATTCTATAAGCTGGTATTGAATTTTTGATTAAAAAATTATAGATATATCCAAAGGCTGTAAATACACAATTAATCTCACCTTTCTCATATTTCTCTAGATAATTTTTTAAATACTCTTCTTCTGTTTTATCAGAATCATATTTTTGATAAAAATAGCTTTTAATATCTATTTCAAATTCTTTTATCACTTCTAAAAAAGTTTTTTCACTTACTACATCTATCCCTATTTTTAAATTATCTTTTATATTATAAGGTTTATCTTTTTGAAAATCCCAAAAACTTTTAATTAAACCAATACTTCCACGTTTTACATAGCATACTGGCTTTTTTACCTCAATTGTCTTGCTATTGATAAGACTATAATATACCCCTATCCCTGTTAAGTAAATTCCATCAACATCTTGAGAAATATCTTGAATATATTTTAACATATTTTCAATTCTTTCCTCTTCTATTAAAACGAACTCTATATCTTTATATTTTTGAGATAATAATTTATAAATTTTCTTTACTGAATCTGAAACCCCTACTATTCCTATCTTCATTCTTTACCCTTCTACTCTTATTTTTTATTTACAAGTTCCTCTATGGCTTCTTTTATCTGTTCCTTTGTTAGAGAACCCACTGCATAGGCTTCAACCTCTCCATCTTTTCCTATTAAATAACTTGTTGGAAAAGCTGAAATTCTATACTCTCTTAGTATATCATTATTTTTTGTTGAAACAGTTGGAAAACTATAATTATTTTTTTCTAAAAAGTTTTTTACCTTTTCGCTATCCTCATTATTTACTCCTAGGATAATGATATCTTTTTTATTTTCTCCATATTCTTTATATAATTCCTCTATATCTGGCATCTCTTTTTTACAAGGTGGACACCAAGTTGCCCAGAAATTTAAAAATACTATCTTTCCTTTATAGTTAGATATTGTATGAGTTACATTGTACTGATCTGATAATGAAAAATCAGAGGCTTTTCTAGCAAATGTAAATGTTGAAATGATTAAAAATAAAATAGCTATCGTTTTTTTCATTTTTCCTCCTTAAACTAAATAACCTATAATCTCATTTAATTTTCCTGTAAAAGTCAATATTCCCAATAAAATCAATAGTACTCCCATTATTTTTGTTGTATATTTTATAACTTTCATATTGTTTCTAAAAAATTTTAGTAAATATGTACTAAAAATACCTGTTAAAATAAATGGTAGTATAAAACCTAAAGTATAAGTTCCCATCAAAATATAACCATTAGCAACCTCTTCTAGTGAAGTTATTGTGATCAATATACTTGAAAGTGTTGGACCTATACAAGGTGTCCAAGCAAAACTAAAAGTAAAACCTAGTAGAAGTGCTATAAAAGGATTCATCTTTTTAAATTCTATAAAAAGTTTTCTTTCTCTTTCTAAAGATGATATTTTTAAAAATCCCAATTGAAAAAGTCCAAACAAAATAATTAAGACCCCTGAAATTTTACTGATTATCTCTCTATATTCCTGAAGTAAAATTCCGATTGTTGAAAAACCAAAACTTAAAATCACAAAAGAAAAAGATATTCCCAATGTAAAAAAAATAGTATTTATAATAATATTTTTTTTATTTTCTAAATTACCTCCAGAAAGGTAACCTATATATAAGGGTATAACTGGCAATATGCAGGGAGAAAAGAAAGATAAAATTCCTCCTAAAAAAACTGATATGTAAACTATAATTTCCCTCCTTTTTTAAAAAAGGTTGACTATTTTCAATAGGCAACCTTATTTTATTATTATTTTGTTTCTAATATTTTATTATAAAGATTTTACAAGAGCTTCTGCTAATTTATCCATCTCTTCTGCATTTTTTTCGTTCATTGAAGAAAGGATCTTAACTCTCTCTTCTAAAATAGTCATATTTTTCATTTCACCAAGAGCTTTTATCATCTCTTCACCAGCTTTACAAGCCCAAGTTCCGTTTTCAATTATACCAACTGTTTTCTTTTGTACGCTTAATGCTTTCATATCTTCTAAATAGTTGTGCATTAATGGGAAAACTCCTGCATTATAAGTTGGAGACGCTAATACTAAATGAGAATATTTAAATGTTTCTGAAATTAATGTAGATATATCTGTTTTAGAAACATCATATACTACTACTTTTTTAGCTCCTTTATCAACTAACTTAGATGCTAAAGATGCTGCTGCTCTCTCTGTATTTCCATACATTGAAGCATAAACTACCAAGATTCCTCTCTCTTCTGCTTCATATGTGCTCCATTTATTATATTTATCTAATAATAAACCTAAGTTTGTTCTCCAGATAGGTCCGTGTAAAGGACAGATCATTTTAATGTCTAGTCCACTTGCTTTTTTTAATAAAGTTTGAACTGGCATTCCAAATTTTCCAACTATATTAGTATAGTATCTTCTCATTTCATCTAATAATTCTTTTTCTATATCAAACTCATCATCATATATTCTTCCGAATAAAGTTCCAAAACTTCCAAATGCATCAGCACTGAATAAAGTTCCTGTTGTAGTATCAAAACTTACTAAAGCTTCTGGCCAATGTACCATTGGTGCCCCCACAAAAGCTAATTCATGTTTTCCAAAAGAAATTTTATCTCCCTCTTTTACTACTAACATATTTTCTTCATTTAATTTAAATCCAAATTGTTTCATAAATACAAAAGCTTGTTTTGAAGCTATTACTTTTACTTGTGGATAACGTAATAAGACCTCTCCTATCATTGCTCCGTGGTCTGGTTCCATATGGTGTATAACCATATAATCTAAATTTTTTCCTGCTAAAACTTGTTCTATCTTAGCTAAAAATTCCTCTCCTTTTGACCAGTCAAGAGTATCTAAAAGAACTGTTTTCTCATCTAATAATAAATAAGAATTATATGATACTCCTTTTTGAATTGGATGTATATTTTCAAATAAAGTTAAACGATAGTCATCACTACCTATATAAAAAAGATCATCCGTAATTTTTTTTGTGTTATACATTCTTCCTCCTATATACTTATATATTTAAATATTAAATTACTTATTTTGTTTCTCTAGCATTCTCTACTTCTAAACCAAGAGCAACTTTCATAGCTACTATTGCAACTTCTAATTGTTTTAAATCTGGTTCTTTAGTTGTTATCTTTTGTAAAGCTAACCCCGGATAAGCTAAAGCTTTGATAAAAAAATTGTCTAAATGATTACTTGAAAATCTTTGAAATTCATAAGAAATTCCTGCTATAAGTGGCATCATTACAACTCTCAATACCACTCTCATTAAAATTTTCATATAAACTGTATTTGGTGTTGGTAAAATATAATCTATTAAACTAAAAACCATAATTGCTATCAACATAACCGTTAATAAAAAGCTTGTTCCACATCTAGGATGTAAAGTTGTAAAAGCCTGTGCATTTTCTGGTGTAAGTTCCTTATTATTTTCATAAGCATATATTGTTTTATGCTCGGCTCCGTGATACTCAAAAACTCTTTTTATCTCTTTTGAAAAAGATATAGCCCAAATATACCCTAAAAATAAAACTAATCTTAAAACTCCTTCAAATATATTTGTGTACCCTTTATTTCCATTAAATAAAAAAGTACTGATTATTGAAGGAAGTACTATAAAAAGTCCTATCCCTAAAGCTAAAGAAAACAGTGTTGTCATCACAGCTTCTTTATTACTTAATTGTTCCTCTTCATTTTCCTCACTCTCATTAGCAGAAAATGTTAACTCTTTCATTCCAACTACCAGTGAATCAAATAATACAACTGCTCCTCTTATAAAAGGTAATTGAAAAAATTTTTTTCTGTTTGAAGAAATATGAGTTTTCTTATAGACGATCTCTCCATTTGGTTTTCTTACTGCTGTGGCTACCATGGATCCATTTCTCATCATAACCCCTTCTATAACAGCCTGTCCCCCTACATTTTTACATTTCTTTTCCATATATTCTCCTATTCTGTTATTTCAGCCTCTGTATTTTTTATTATCACAAAAGTCAAGTCATCAACTTGTTGATAACCTTTTCTAAATATATTTATCTCATCTAAAATAATATCTTTTATTTGACTTGGTTCTTTTGTTTTATTATCATAAATAACCTTTTTCAATCTTTCTATTCCAAATAATTCTTTTTCGTGATTCTCTGTTTCTGTTATACCATCTGTATAGTAGATTACTATATCACCTTTATCTAGTTTTAATTGATTCTCTTTATAATTATAACTATCTAAGAATCCAATTGCAACACCTTTTGTTGTATGTAACTCTATTTGATCAGATTTTGCTCTATACACAATTAAAGGATTATGCCCTGCATTTGAATAAGTTAATATTTTTGTTTTATAGTTAAAATTACTATGAAGCATTGTTATAAACATATCCTCTGTTATATCTGGATATATAATTTTATTAAGAAGTTTTAAAGTCATTGCTGGTGAAAGTTTTTGTGTTTCTAAAGTTTTCATAATAGAACGACCCAGTGCCATTAAAAAAGCTGCTGGAACTCCTTTTCCACTTACGTCAGCTATTGTAATTAAAAAGTTTTCATCGTCTATTTTCGAATAGTCATAATAATCTCCACCTATCTCTTTGGCAGGATCAAAATACTTTTCAACTTGAAGTCCAAATACATTTGTTATTTTTTCTGGTAGAATCTTTTCTTGAATTCTTGCAGCTACCTCTAGCTCTTGAGAGATTCTTTCTTTTATTCTTAAATCTGCATACATTTTTGCATTATTTATTGAAATTGCAACCTGTATTCCAAGAGCTGATATGGTTTCCTCATCATTTGAAGTAAATCTATCCTCATCTTCAACTATATAAATTACTCCAAACTCTTTCTCTTTTATTAAAAGCGGTGAAACTATTATTATTTCCCCCTCTTTTAATTTAAATTCTTTTTTCAAATCTTCATAAACTTTTTTATAATCTTGATAAGTAAATCCTTTTAACTCCTCTTGACTAAAACTTATCTCACCTCTAAACTTAATATCTCCTCTTGTTTTTTTATTTATTAATTTTCCATCTTCCCATAAATAAAGAGATATCTTTTTTGCACCAGTAAGTACAAAATACGCATCTAAAATTATATTAATGATATGATCTAAATCCATAATAGATAATACTGTTCTTGATAAAGCATTTATATTAGAAAGACTTGTTACCTTAGCCTCCAAACTTTGATTTGAATATTCTAATTTTTTAGATTTTTCCAACAAAGTATTATAAGTAACCTCTAATTCTTTTCTATATTCTCTAAGCTCCACAAGAGAGTTATCCAATTCTAAATCTTGTTTAATAATTTTATGTAAAGTTTCCATATATTCATCTTTTAACTCTGACGGAATCTTTTCATAAATCTTTTTTTCTTTAAGGCTTTTTAATATTTTTTCTATATTTTTTTTATTTTCTTTTTCTTGAATTTTTAAAAAAGATATAAATATTCCTACTAAAATTAATATAGTTAAATAAATTAACATTTTTTCCCCCAAATTATTTTTACTCCTAAGATATATTATAACAAAAAAAATTATTTTTGTATCATTTTTTTAATTTTTCTAGCAATTCTATGGCTACTTTTTCCGGTAAAATATTTTTCAATTGATTTATTGTCAATTCTTTTATTTTTTTTACACTTCCAAACTCTTTTAAAAGTTTCTCTTTTCTTACCTCTCCTATACCTTTTATACCATCCAATTCACTACCCAAAACTCTTTTACTTCTCAATTTTCTATGATAAGTTACTCCAAATCTATGAGTTTCATCTCTGACTCTAATTAAGATTTTTAAAGCCTCATCTGAGTGAGATAATCTATAAGGTTCGTCCTCTCCATATTTAAAAATTAATTCCTCTTTTTCTGCTAAACTCAAAAGATCAGCTATACCAAATCTTCCTATTTTCTTCAAAATCTCCCCAGCTGCATTTATCTGTCCTATTCCACCATCTATCAATATTACATCTGGAAATTTTTCTGGCTCAAGTTTCGAATACCTTCTCGTTATAACCTCTCTCATCATTTCAAAGTCATCAGGAGTATCTTTACAAGTTATTTTAAATTTTCTATAATCTTTCTTAGAGGCTCTTCCCTCTACTGATACAGCCATTGATGCCACTGGATCAGTCCCTTGAGTGTTTGAAATATCAAAACATTCTATCTTTCTAGGATAATTTTTTAAATTTAATAGCCTATAAAGTTTTTCCATTCCCTCTTCTATTACACTTTTTTTGTTATAGTAATCTACTATATCCTTATTGATATTTAGAAGTGCCATCTCTAAAAGTTTCATTCTTCTTCCATCTATCTTTGGGTAGAAAGTGTGAACTACTTCTTTCTTTTTTAATTTTAACCACTCTTTTATTAAATCATCATTCTCTTCATACTCAGATTGAAAAATTATATTTTTAGGTATTGGGTGCTTTGAATAAAATTCTCTTATTATATCTTGAAAAATATCACTATAAAATTTATTTTCTAATTTTATTACATTTGATATTTTACCTATTATTTTACCCTCTCTCATATTTAAGACACACAAGAATAAAATCTCTCCATCTATCACAAAAGAAAATACATCTTCATCTATATCTCTTCCATACTCTGTCACTTGATTGTTCACTATATCTGTTATCTCTTTTTTTTGATTTCTATATAGGATGGCCTCTTCAAATCTCATCTCTTCAGATGCTTTTTTCATTTTCTCATCCAAATATCTGATGACATTTTCTCCATTTCCCTTTAAAATTTTTATAGCATTATCAATATTTTCTTTATATTCTTTTTCTATATTTTTAAATTTACAAGGTCCATCACACATCTTCATATAATATTTAAGACAAGGTCTTTGAGATTCTTTCTCCATATCTCTATTACAATCTCTTATCTTAAAGAGTTTTGTCAATATCTTTCTTAAATTCCAAGCCCCTTGAGGATAGGGTCCAAAATATTCTCCTGTTTTTAAATCCAACGCCCTTGTTGTTCTTATTATACTTATTTTTGGAAACTTCTCTTTACTAATTTTTATATATGGATATGTTTTTTCATCTTTCAACAAGATATTATATTTAGGCATATATTTTTTTATAAGATTATTTTCTAAAACAAAAGCATCTATCTCACTATTACAAATAATAGTTTCAATATCCTCTATATTTTTCACAAGATTTTTTGTTTTTTCGTCTTCGTGTTCTCTAAAAAAATATGAATAAACCCTTCTTTTTAGATTTTTTGCCTTACCAACATATATTACTTTTCCATTATTTTTCATTAAGTATACTCCAGGCATCTCTGGAATATTATATTTTTTTATGTCCAGTGTAATTTTTCTCCTTCTCTATGTTTTTTTAAAACTTTAATCTCTTTTATTTTTTCTAAATCTTTAGCCAATCTATTTACAAAAGATACTGATCTATGTTGTCCACCACTACATCCTATTCCTATCGATAGATGTTGTTTATTATCTTTTTTATAAAGAGGCAATAAAAAAGTCACCATATCATAAATCTTTTGGTACAATTCCTCTGATTCTTTAAAGCTCATCACATAATCATAAACTTCTTTATCATTTCCTGTTTTACTTCTTAGTTCACTGATATAATATGGGTTTGGTAATACCCTTACATCAAAAACCAAATCCTTATCCACAGGAACACCATATTTAAATCCAAAAGACTCTATATGAACACTGATAGAACCTTCATCACTACTATTTATGATAGTTAGAAGTTCCTCTCTTAACTCTTTTGCAGTGGTTTCACTTGTATCAATAACAAAGGTTGATTTTTCCTTTACCTCTGACATAGTTATCTTTTCTTTTTTTATACTATCTAGTAATGTTGTTCCATTTACTGGATGTCTTCTTCTAGTTAAACTATATCTTTTTAATATAGCTTCATCAGATGAATCTAAAAATACTATTTCAAAATTTATATTTAAACTTTTTAAACAGTTATATATTGTTGTAAACTCTTCAGAAGTATGTATAGTTCTATTATCCAACCCCAAAGCTAATTTTTCTATTCCTAATTTTGAATCCTCTTTATCTAAATTCTGTAAAAGAAAAACAACCATTGAACACAATAGATTATCCATAGCAACATATCCAGCGTCTTCAAGTATATTTAATGCAGTTGTTTTCCCAGCTCCACTAATACCTGTTACTATTATTACCTTCATACCTTCCTCCAATTTTTTACACAATAATATAATATTTTATCTATTTATTATAACACTTTTTTTTAATAAATAAAAAATTTTATTTCATTTTTTCTTATTAATTTTAATATTTTTTATTAAATTTTTACAAAATAAAAATGGCGGAAAACGAAATCAAATTCATCTTCCACCAAATTAACTTGGGAGTTAATTATTTTTACATATCTTTACATGCTACTATATCAATACCTGTTCCTAAAACATTTTTTATTACTATTTCTCCTGTTTTTACTGGTGATTGTAACTCTATTTTAGCTAGTTCCTCCATACATTTAAAGTTTAAATCTTTTGGTATTGCTCCATCTGTTTTTACTGGCATTCTTTTATGAAGTCCTCCTGTTATTCTTACAGTTGAAGTTATTACTCTTTTTGGAGCAACTAACTCTTCTTTTGCATATTCTGCTCCTCTTGGACAAGTATTTCCTTTAACATCTAATGTTTCAGTATCTATTGTTAAATGACAACCCATTGGACAAACAATACATATCATCTCTTTTTTCATTATTTATCCCCTCCTACAAGTTCTACAACAATTTCTTTACCTTTTATTAACTCTAATTTAGATTTTGGTATCATTATTTTTTCCATTTCACCTGGTGCTACATGTGGTTTTCTCAAACTCAAAATTACATTTTCTCCATCTCTAACTTGAAGAGTCATATTTTTATAGATATTTCTAACTCTCATAAATACTTCTAAACCTTTATCTATATTATTTATTCTTACTTTTTGTGGAACTGTATATCCAATACCAAATCCATTTTTAAGTTCTATATACTCTCCATTTGTTAACTGCCCTTTTATATATTTAGCTGCTGCTAAACCTGCTTTTCTTGCCTCAGCACTAACAAAGTCTACTAAGTCATGAACATGCAGTACATTTCCACAAGCAAATATTCCTTCTATATTTGTTTCCATTGCTTCATTTACTATTGCTCCTGAAGTTCTTCCATCAATCTCTACTCCTGTTGCTCTTGAAATATCATTTTCTGGAATAAGTCCAACTGATAAAAGTAGTGTGTCTACTTCATACTCTTTTTCTGTTCCTGGAATTGGTTTTCTATTTTCGTCAACTTTTGCTATTGTTACTTTTTCAAGTCTATCTTTTCCTTGAATATCAATAACTGTATGACTTAAATATAATGGAATATTGTAATCATTTAAACATTGAGCTATATTTCTTGCAAGTCCTCCTGAGAAAGGCATCAATTCAACAACTGCTTTTACTTCTGCTCCTTCTAGTGTCATACGTCTTGCCATAATAAGTCCTATATCTCCAGAACCTAAAATAAGAACTTTTTTACCAACCATATATCCTTCCATATTTACAAATCTTTGTGCTGCTCCTGCTGTAAATACTCCTGCTGGTCTTTCTCCCGGTATTCCTATGGCTCCTCTTGTTCTCTCTCTACAACCCATTGCTAATATAACTGCTTTAGCTTCTATTAACATATATCCATCTGTTGAGTTAATCGCATGAACTTGTTTATCTTTAGTTACGTCTAAAACCATTGTATCTAATTTATATTCAATATTCATCTCTTTTAATTGGTCTATAAATCTTCCTGCATATTCTGGCCCTGTTAATTGCTCTTTAAATTCATGTAATCCAAATCCATTGTGGATACATTGCTGTAATATTCCACCCAATTCTTTATCTCTTTCTATAACTAATATACTATCTATTCCATTTTTCTTAGCTTCTATCGCTGCTGCTAAACCTGCTGGTCCTCCACCTACTACTACTAAATCATATCTCATTTCCTCGTCCTCCCCTATTTAGAAACTTTTGTCTCAGTTGTAAGAATATAAGCACCCTTTCTGTCCAAAACTATATCGTTCAATTCTTTTCCTAACTCTCTCGCTAAAATTTCTTGAACTCTTGGGCCACAGAAACCACCTTGACATCTTCCAGTTCCAGGTCTACATCTTTTCTTAACTCCATCAACAGTTCTAGCTCCTACCATTCTATGAATAACATCAACAATTTCTCCCTCTGTTATTCCTTCGCATCTACAAATTATTCTTCCATATCTTGGATCTTTTTTAATAAGTTCTGCTTTTTCTTCTGGACTAAGTTCCATAAAATGTATCTGAGGTTTATTTTGTTTAAATTTCTCTTTTTTAGTAGCATTTAATTTTTTTACTATCATCTCTGCTACATCAACACCAATTGCTGGAGCTGAAGAAAGTCCTGGAGATTTTGTCCCAGCTATATTGAAGAATCCCTCTGCATCAGGAGCTTCACCTATTATAAAGTCTCCTGTACTTGATTCTGCTCTAATTCCTGTAAAGTTTCTTATACTATCTCTATAATTTATATTTGAAATTGTTTTTTCTGCTTGTCTTCTTATATCATCTAATCCATGAGTTGTTGTTCCTACATAATCTTTACTTTCTACATCTTCTGCTGTTGGACCAACCATAATATTTCCATGAACTGTTTTAGTTACTAATATTCCTTTTCCCATTATTGTTGGACATTGGAAAAGAACTGAATTAGTTAATTTTCCTTGAACTTTATCTAATACATAATATTCACCAATTCTTGGATGAATATCAAAATGTTTTTTACTAACCATATCATTTATCTTGTCTGCATATACTCCAGCAGCATTTATAACTATTTTTGTTTCAAAACTTCTTCCATCTTTTAAAATTACTTTATAACCATTTCCTAACTTTTCTATATTTGAAACTTCAGCATCTACTAATACTTCAGTTCCATTTAGGGCTGCATTTTCTAATAATTTTATTGTAAATTCCCAAGGACCAACTATTCCTGCTGTCTTAGCATACAATGCTGCTACAACATTTTTATTTATATTAGGTTCTCTTCTTAAAATCTCATCTTTTTCTATTATTTCAAGTCCTGGAACTCCATTAGTTAGACCTCTTTCATATAATTTTTTTACATGTTCTCTTTCCTCTTCTGAAAAAGCTAGAACATATGAACCAACATTTTTATATGGTGCTCCTATTTCTTTACATAAATCTCCATACATTGCTGCTCCTAAAACATTGTATTTCGCCATTAATGTTCCTTCTTTAGCATCATATCCTGCATGAACTATTGCAGAATTTGCTTTTGTTGTTCCATTAGAAACATCATTCTCTTTATCTAATACCATGATATTTAAATTATACTTTGATAATTCACGAGAAACAGCAGCACCCATAACACCTGCTCCAATTACAATAACATCTAACATAATTACCTCCCTAAATAGTTAAAAAAAAAGAGCCAAAGATAAAAAAGGAGCATTCCTTTTTTTAGCTTTGACTCTCTAGTACTCTAGTCTTTATTCAATTTGAATATATTATGCTCCTTTTTTTCAGTTTTGTCAACTATTTTTTATTTTAAATTTCTTCCCAAGATTTTGCTCTTTCTACTGCTTTTTTCCATTTTGCATATTTTGCTTCTCTCTCTTCAAGTCCCATTTGCGGAGCAAATTCTCTGTCTAGGATCCAACTTGCTTTTATCTCTTCTTTACTTTCCCAGATTCCTACTGCTAATCCTGCTAAATATGCTGCTCCTAAAGCTGTTGTTTCTAATACTGTTGGTCTTCTTACTGTTTTTCCTAAAATATCAGACTGGAATTCCATTAAGAAGTTATTTGCTGTAGCTCCTCCATCAACTCTTAATCCATTTAATTCTATTCCTGAATCTTCTTGCATTGCCTCTAATACATCTCTTGTTTGATATGCTATTGCTTCTAAAGCTGCTCTTATTATATGATTTTTATTTGCTCCACGAGTTAATCCTAAAATAGCTCCTCTAGCATACATATCCCAATATGGTGCTCCTAATCCTACAAATGCTGGTACTACAAACACTCCTCCACTATCTTTTACTTTTCTTGCAAAGTATTCTGTATCTCCTGATTCAGCTACTAATTTTAATTCATCTCTTAACCATTGAACTACTGCTCCTCCTACAAATATACTTCCTTCTAAAGCATATTGTA
>NZ_JARHZE010000019.1 GCF_029258315.1 Fusobacterium sp.
TTAACTTTTTTAATTAAGTTGTCTTTATTTTGACCTAAAACATTTGATTTTACCAAAAATCTGTTGTATACTTAGACCGCTGTTAAACAAATTGTACTTTTTATAGAAAATTAGACATCTAAAAAACACAATGTTTAACACTATATTTACAAAGTAAAATTAGTGTAATTAAGTTAAATTATACATTTTATTTTTTATAAATTAGGAGGGGTTTTTTTCAATGGATAATGTATCAAAAAAAATATCAGCAAAGGAAAGGTATTCTTTTGCAATCGGAGCTTTAGGTAAGGATTTAGTTTATGGAATTACAGCAACTTTTGCTATGGTTTATTTTACAGATGTTCTTGGGGTAGGAGCTAGTTTTGTAGGTATTGTATTTTTCGTGGCTAGATTCTGGGATGCTATCAACGACTTAATGTGTGGAGTTATTGTTGATAACACTAAAAATAAATTTGGTAAATTTAGAACTTGGTTGGTTATTGGGACTATTTCAAACGCTATTGTACTTGCTCTTATGTTTACTGACTTTGGACTTTCTGGAGCTTCACTATATACTTATGTAGCAGTATCTTATGTTCTTTGGGGTATGACTTATACTCTTATGGATATTCCTTATTGGGCTATGATCCCTAACTTCTCAAGAGATAAAAAAGAGCGTGAAAAAATTTCTGTTCTTCCTAGAATATTTGCATCTATTGCAAACACTCTTATCATTGGGGGATTTGGTATCCAAATTATCGACTTCCTTGGAAAAGGTAACACAGGTTTAGGATATTCTAGATTTGCTTATACAATATCAGCTATATTTTTAGTTACAATAGCTATTACTGTTGCAAATGTAAAAACTCCTGATGAGGTAGCTCGTATTTCAACTAAACAAAATGATGAAAAACTTGATTTCAAAAAAATGACTCAATTGATAAAAGAAAACGATCAGTTCTTAGTAACAGTTGGAGTTAGTTTAAACTATAATATCTCTATATCTTTAATATTTGCTGTTGCTGTATACTATTTTATATATGTTTGTGGATCTAAAGGAATGTTTGGAGTGTTTATGTCTTTTGCAAGTTTAGCAGAGATCTCTGGATTATTCTTATTCCCAAAAATGGCAACTAATTTCTCTAAAAAGAAAATATATTTCTATTCAGCTGTAACTCATATACTTGGATTTTTAGTTCTTTTATTCACTGGAATATTCTGTCCTCAAAATCCTATAATGACTGCATTATCTGGAATATTAATTAAATTTGGTGCTGGATTCATGCTTGGAATAATCACAGTTACTCTTGCGGATGTTGTTGACTATGGAGAGTATAAACTTAAGAAAAGAAGTGAAACTTTAATATTCTCAGCTCAAACTTTACTTGTTAAATTTACTGGAGCTCTTGGAGCTTTACTTGTTGGATTTGTTTTAGATCTAACTGGATATGTTCCTAATACTACTCAAGGACCTTTAACAATATTTGTTCTTCGTTTCCTTATGTGTATAGTTCCTATGATATTTATAACAATAAGTTATCTTCTTTATAAAAAGAAATATATTCTTAACCATCAATATATGGAAAAAATTCATGCTTCTTTAAAATAATAAATTACGATAATTCGCCCACTATTTTAAATCTAAGATAGTGGGTATTTTTTTATAAAAAATAAAAAAACTACATCGAGCTGATGTAGCTAAAAATTTATTTTAGTTTTTTTATACTTTCTCTTTCCATTATTTCGGGAAAAACTGAGATCTGTATTGGAAAATATTCATTTTCCGATTGTCTCACTACTAAATCCACTGCAATCTTAGCCATGTATTCACTATTAATACTTATACTAGAAAGAGGTGGATTTACAAAAGCAGAATAGACAGTATTATTATAATTTAAAATACTCACATCTTCTGGAACTTTTATATTATAGTGACTCAAGGCATTTAAAATTCCTATCGTTACGCTTTCATTTACAGCTAAAAAAGCTGTTGGAAATTTGTTTTTTTCATTGATAAATTTAACTACCATTTTATGTGCACTTTCTATTGAACGCTCACAATCAATTATTTGAGTAAATTCTTCTATATTTTTTTCTTTTGCATATTTAATAAAAGCATTTCTCTTTACTTCTGGTTCTTCTCTATTTAATATATTAGGAGCTGTCTTAGGCCCTACAAAGCAAAGATCTTTATGACCACATTTTAATAAATAATCAATACCTCTTTTTACTCCCAACTCTAAGTCGACCACAACACTTGAATATTTTCCATTCTTAGGTGCACAGTCTAGAAATACAATATTTTTTGATATTTTTTTTATAGCCTTCATCTTATCAGGAGAAAAATTTCCCAAAGTTATTATTCCGCTAACTTTTTTATTGGGAAACAGACTATATTTTCCTTCTTTTTCATCATATTGTATTTTTACTATCTCAATTTTTTTATTAAAACATTCCTGTTCTACAAATCCCTTTAAATACATATAATATGGATCTTGAATATATTCCTCCATATTAAAAGTTTCTACAATCCCAAGATAGGTTTTTTTTATTAAATTATTTTTTAACTTGGATTTATTTTTCTTACTCTGCATAGTCTTATATCCAGAACTCTTGGCTATCGTTCTTATTACATCTTTTGTCTTTTCACTTGCTCTCAATGTTGTATCATTATTCAGTACCCTAGAAATTGTTGTAATAGAATATCCTGTCATTTCTGAAAGATTTTTTAATGTAATCATTTTTCTTCCCTTTCATTAATACATTTTTATTTATTAAGCAATAACTCCCATAATATCTGTTTTCTTTGCAGATTTTATTATCATATTTTCTCTTGAATATTCGTCATTTAAAAATTTTAGAACTCTTTTACTTATATCGTCCACTCTACCAAAACGAACCATCTTTTTCTCAACTAACATATCTTTTTCACAGACAAGGTACATAGCCCACTCAACTTCAAAATTAACCTCTCTACTTAACTCATCTCTTTTCTTTTGAAACTCGATATATCCCTTATTTGATTTCAACTCCTCTGAATCATCATTAAAATCAATGGAGTATTTTTTCTCAATACCCTCTCTTAGTTTTTTTAAAACTTCGTTATAATCCTTTGTCTTTTGGTAGTTCTCCAATACATAGACTTCATCTATCACTGCCAATTTTTCTTTAGCAAAAGAAGGAATACACATAATTAAAATCACTAACAATATTATTTTTTTCATAAATCCCTCCTACTGACAATATTTTTTAATCTTCATTGACAAAAAATGAAATAGCCTTTTTACTATATAGTCTTCTATCTGTGAATTTAAATCCCTCTTCGTCTGAAGTAAGTTCTTCGAAAACATGGTGTTCACAGATGATTAATCCATTTTTTTCTAATATATCAGCCTTTCTTATAGCTTTTAAAACTTTTCTACAAAGTTCTTCTTTATAAGGTGGATCCATAAATATTATATCAAATTTTTCTTTTTTCTTTCCTAAAATTTCAACAGCTCTCACTACATCATTTTTATAAGCTCTACATCTATTTTCAAATCCTAGATCGTTTATATTTTCTATTATAACCTTTAGAGCCTCTGGATCTTTCTCTATCATTACAGCCTTTTCTGCTCCTCTACTTAGAGCCTCTAAAGCTATATTTCCAGTTCCACTAAAAAGATCTAGGAAACGAGATCCCTCAACATAATTTTGAATTATAGAAAAAAGTGATTCTTTAACATTAGCTAAAGTTGGTCTTGTGTCCATCCCTTTTCTACTTTTTATTTTTCTACCTTTGGCCTCTCCAGCTATTATTTTCATATTTCACTCCTCATTTAAATTAATAAATAAACATTGCATCTCCAAAACTGAAGAAATGATATTTTTTCTCTACCGCCTCTTTATACACATCTAGCATAAATTCTCTACTACTGAATGCTGAAACAAGCATTAGAAGTGTTGATTTTGGTAAATGGAAATTTGTTATTAAGGCATCTATTATTTTAAATTTATAACCAGGATAGATGAAGATATTTGTATCTGCCACTTCAGAAATAAGCTCTCCATTTTCATCAACAGCTGATTCTAAAGCTCTTACTGTTGTAGTTCCAACAGCCACTATTCTTCTTCCCTCTCTCTTAGCCTTGTTTATTATTTCACAAGCCTCTTTAGGTATCTCAAATTTTTCTGTATGCATCTTATGTTGTAATACATCTTCAACTTGAACAGGTCTAAAAGTTCCAAGTCCTACTTCTAAATATATATCAACTATTGTTATACCCTTATTTTTTATTTTTTCCAAAAGTGCCTCTGTAAAATGAAGTCCAGCAGTAGGTGCTGCTACTGACTCACCTCTTTTAGCATAAACAGTTTGGTATCTAGTTTGATCCTCTAACTCTTCCACTATATATGGAGGTAATGGCATCTCACCTAATTTATCTAAAACTTCTTCAAATACACCCTCGAAATAAAATTTAATTATTCTATTTCCATCATCTTTTATTTCAAGTAGCTCTCCAACAAGTTCGTTATTTTCTCCAATATATACTTTTTGTCCTAGTTTTAATTTTTTAGCGTGTCCAACTAAACACTCCCAAGTATCTATACTCTGTCTTTTTAAAAGAAATATCTCAAGCACAGCTCCAGTTTCTTTTTTCCCAATAAGTCTTGCTGGTATTACTTTAGTTGAATTTCTCACTAAAACATCTCCAGGATTTAAATAATCTATTATATCATAGAAGTGTTTATCCTCAGTTGTTTCATTTTCTTTATTCACTACCATAAGTCTTGAGTGATCTCTAGGCTCTCTTGGGTGTTGTCCTATTAATTCTTCTGGTAAATCATATTCATAATCTTTTAATAAAGTAGACATTTTACTCCTTTCTACCAATCACAACTCTTTGATTATTTCCGTAATCTTTTATTACTCCCATCACTTCATAACCAATTTTCTTCATTATTTCACTTACTTCTTCCCCTTGATTATATCCTATTTCAAAGGCTAGGTATCCACCTTTTTTCAAAAAGTTCATAGCCTCCTCTGAAATCTTTCTATAAAAATAGTATCCATCACCCTTATCAGTAAGAGCTGTCATAGGTTCATAATTTTTTACCTCTGGCATAAGTTCTTCATACTCTTCCATTGGAATGTATGGTGGGTTTGAAACTATTAAATCAAAATCTTTTTCCAAAACATTTTGGAATACATCAGATAAAACAAAGGTTACATTTTCAGCCTTATTTAATTCTTTATTTTGTTGAGCTACCTCTAAAGCATCTCTGCTTATATCAGCTCCAAAAACTTTTCCTTTAGGGAAGAGCTTAGCTAGTGAAATACTTATAGCTCCACTACCTGTTCCAATATCCAAAATTTTTGGTTCCTCTTTTCCCTCTAGTAAAAATTTACACTCTTCTACTAAGATCTCTGTATCTGGTCTTGGTATCAACACTCTTTCATCAACTATAAATGGCAATCCATAAAATTCCCACTCTTTTAAAATATATTGTAGAGGTTCTCTCTTCTTACCTCTTCTAAAAATATATTCTCTTATTTTTTCCTTATCTTCCTCTTTTATCTCTCTGTTAAAGTTTAACATCAAGGCATTTCTTTTTATTCCTAAAACATTGGCAAAAATATATTCTGCATCTATTCTTGCATTTTCCACTCCAAACTTTTTTAAATACTGGATTGATTTTGTTAAAATCTCTATATTTTCATTTTTAAAATCTTTTTCAACAGTTTGGATCTCCTGTGTTTTTTCTTTTTCTGCTAAGATTTCATCAAAAGTTTTTCTTTTTCTAGCCATCTCTTTTAAAAAAGTTTTTACCTCTGTTTTTTCACTTTCAGTTAACTCCATTTCAAAGTTTGAATAAAGGTTTATTCTATCCATCTTAAGAACATAGGCAATCAGTTTTTCACTTTCTACCCTAGATTTGGAAAAGGAGTATTTTTCCAAATACTCCTTTGAAAAGTTTATTATTTCTAATAATCTCATTGACCTACCCCGCAATATTTTTTAATTTTTCAGCTTGGTCAAATGTTGTTAAGGCATCTATCATCTCTTCTAAATCTCCATCTAAGAATGCCTCTAATTGATATACAGTATATTTGATTCTATGATCAGTGATTCTTCCTTGAGGGAAGTTGTATGTTCTTATCTTTTCTGATCTAGCTCCACTTCCTACTTGTAATTTTCTTTCACTTTCAACTTGAGATCTTTGTTTTTCACATTCCATCTCATATAATTTTGAAAGTAAGTGTTTCATTGCTTTTTCTCTATTTTTTAACTGAGATCTCTCATCTTGACATTGTACTACTATTCCAGTTGGTAAGTGAGTAATTCTAACAGCAGAGTCTGTCATGTTTACGTGCTGACCTCCTGCTCCTCCAGATCTATATGTATCTATTTTTAATTCTGATGGATTGATAGTTTGAATTTGTTCTACTTCATCAACTTCTGGTAAAACTGCAACAGTTGCTGTCGATGTATGAACTCTTCCAGCTGCCTCTGTCTCAGGAACTCTTTGTACTCTATGTACTCCAGATTCATATTTTAATTTAGAATATGCACCTTGTCCACTGATTGAGAATACAACCTCTTTTACTCCTCCAACACCGATTTCTTGGAACTCGATAACATCTATCTTCCATCTTTTTCTCTCTGCATATCTAGTATACATTCTATATAAGTCTCCAGCAAAAAGAGCTGCCTCATCTCCTCCTGCTCCTCCTCTTATCTCAATGATAACGTTTCTATCATCGTTAGGGTCTTTTGGAAGAAGTAATATTCTTAATTCATCTTCTAATCCAGGTAATTTTTCCTCTATTTCAGTCATTTCTTCGTTCATCATAGCTCTCATTTCGTGATCTTTTTCAGCTTTGATGTTCTCTTTTATAAAATCTAAATCTTCTTTATAAGTTTTATATTCATTATACTTTTCAACTATTGGAGTTATTTCATTTAGTGCTTTATTGTATTCAATCATTTTCTTTGTATCACTAGCAACTTCAATAGTACCTAATAATGCAGTTAATTCTTCATGTCTTTTTACAACTTCATCTAATTTTCCAAACATTTTTTTCTCCTTATTTTTTCATATATTTAACTTATAGATTATAACATAAATATTAATTAATTACTATATATTTTTTTACCCTCTATTTTGGACAATAATTTTCACTTTAATGAAAGAGAGAAATTGACTTTTCTATTTATATATTTTATAATGTAGTAATTAGTTTATTTTTATTTTAAGGGGGAGTTATGTCTCAAGAAAAAAGTAGTTTTAGAGGACTTGTACCTCTTCTAATCTTTATTTTTATTTATCTAGGAACAGGTTGTTATTTACAATTTACTGGAACTGAAATGGCATTCTACCAGTTAAAATCTCCTGTTGCTATATTTGTCGGAATTATTTCCGCTTTTGTTATTTTTAAAGGAAGTTTTAATGAAAATTTTGATAATTTTTTAAAGGGTTGTGGTAACGAAGATATTATTATAATGTGTATTGTTTACCTTTTAGCTGGAGCCTTTGCTCAAGTATCTTCAGCTATGGGTGGAGTTGATTCAGCAGTTAATTTTGCTTTGGATTATATCTCTCCTCAATACATAGCTGCTGGTATATTTGTAATAGCTGGTTTTATTTCCACTGCCACTGGAACTTCAGTTGGAGCTATTGTTTCACTTGGACCAATAGGAGTTGGACTTGCTGAAAAATCTGGAGTTTCTTTAGGACTTGTTTTAGCTGCTCTTCTTGGTGGAGCAATCTTTGGAGATAACCTTTCTGTTATTTCTGACACAACTATTGCAGCTACTCGTACTCAAGGGGTGGAGATGAGAGATAAATTTAGAGTAAACCTTATGGTTGCTGCTCCTGCTGCTTTAATTACAATTATCTTATTAATTATCTTTGGAGAACCTTCAAATTTTCTTTCACCAGAAATTGGTGTATATGGATACTCCACTGTAAAAATACTACCTTATATTTTAGTACTTGGACTTTCACTTATTGGAATGAATGTATTTTTTGTATTAACAATAGGTATATTGAGTGCTGGTTTCTTAGGACTTATCCTTGTACCAAACTTTTCTCTACTTGTTCTTTCAGAAAATATTTATACAGGATTTTTAAATATGACAGAAATTTTCCTTCTTTCATTTTTAACTGGTGGTCTTGCTCAAATGGTAAAAACTGCTGGAGGAATAAACTGGCTTATCAAAAAAATTCAAACAATGATAAGTGGAAAAAAATCTGCTCTTATTGGTATTGGAGTTTTGGTTGGACTTGTAGATATGGCTGTTGCAAATAATACTGTGGCTATAATTATAAATGGACCTATTGCAAAAAAAATAAGTGATAAATACCAAGTTGACCCAAGAAAAACTGCCACTATTTTAGATATTTTCTCTTGTGTGGCTCAAGGTTTAATCCCTTATGGAGCTCAGATGTTAATCCTTATCGGTTTTGCTAAGGGAGCTGTTAACTTCTTTGATATTTTACCATTCCTATGGTATCAAGGACTTCTTTTTGTACTGACAATACTTTCTATATTTATACCTTTTGCAGATTATTATATAAAAAAATATCCTTGGAATTTTGAAAAAGGAAAAGCTGAATAGGAAAATAAAAGATTGACAAGATATATTTTCAGTAGTAAAATTATTCTGTAATATTCGGTAATTTTGTAAACTTTAACGAAACATTTTTCATCATAGTTTAGGGAGGAAATTATGGCTAATAAAGAAATGAACGAACTTGATTTAAGAGTTAAAAAAAATATGGAACAAATTAAACATAAAATTGTTGTTATGAGTGGAAAAGGTGGAGTTGGAAAATCTACTATGTCTACAAATATCGCTTATGGTTTAGCTTTAAGAGGATATAAAGTAGGTATCTTAGATGCTGATATTCACGGACCAAACGTAGCACTTATGCTTGGAAAAGAGGGGTATAAAGCTGCTACATTCAAACCACTTGAATTATTAGATGGAAATTTAAAAGTTGTATCTTTAAGTTTCTTCTTAGGATCTTCTGATGATCCTATTATTTGGAGAGGACCTGCTAAGATAGGAGCTATCCACCAATTTTTAGGAGATGTTCAATGGGGAGAATTAGATTACTTAGTAGTTGACTTACCACCTGGAACAGGAGACGAGCCTCTTACAATAGCTCAATCTATTGGAAAAGCTGATGGAAGTGTTATAGTAACTACTCCTCAAGAGGTTTCTATACTTGACTCAAGAAAATCTATAAAATTCTCAAAACTTATAAACTTACCAATCCTTGGTATAGTTGAAAACATGAGTGGATTTGTTTGCCCTCATTGTGGAGAAAGAATTGATATATTCAAAACTGGTGGAGGAGAAAAGACAGCTCAAGAACTAAACGTTGACTTCTTAGGAAAAGTTCCTATGAATCCTGCTATTGTTACTGCTGGAGATTCTGGAAATCCTTACATTGGTTCTGGAGAGAAAAACGCTGCTCACGATGCTTTAGAAGAGATCGTTGACAAGTTAGTTGCTAAAACTCAAAACAAATAATTGATTTTCAATATTTTATTTAAAAATTAACTTTTTTTGTTGACAAGAATTAATTTTTTTGATAGAATAATTCTTGTCTAACAAGTTGGGATGTCGCCAAGCGGTAAGGCAACGGACTTTGACTCCGTTATGCGTTGGTTCGAATCCAGCCATCCCAGCCATTAAACAATAACCAAGCCTTTTAATCTTATGATTAAAAGGTTTTTTTTTTACAATTTTATAATTTCGTTTGATATTTTTTATCAAAAAGAGTATACTATTAATAAATATTATTAAGAAGAGGTTTTTTATGGGGAACTATGTAAATTTAAAAGAAAAAGCTTATTGTTTTATAAAAAACAAAATAATAAATCTTGAATTTGCTCCTGGAGAGTATTTAGAAGAAAAAAAATTAGGCGATTTATTAGAGATAAGTCGTACTCCTGTTAGAGAAGCTTTAGCTAAATTAGAAAATGAACTTTGGGTTACAAATATGCCTCGTAAAGGTATTTTCGTAACAAACATTGACGAAAATATGGTTAATGCTATTTTCGAAGTTAGAATACACTTTGAACCTGCTATTTTAGAACTTGCTTTTTCTAACCTGTCTGCTGTTAAACTTCAACTTTTTAAAAGTAGATTTGAAGAATATGAAAATTGGAATCAAGCTGAAAGAGATAAAATTGACAATGATTTCCATCTTTATATTTTTAATTCTGTCGATAATATTTTTGTAAAAAATATGTTAAATACTACTTTTGATCATCTTGTAAGAGTAAGAAAATTTTCTTTCGATAAAAAAAGTAAAGAAAGAATAGAAGAATCAAATAGGGAACATATTGAAACTATTGATTATATTCTTGCTGGTGAAAAAGAAAAAGCTGTTAAAGCCTTCAGAAAACATATTGAAAATTCTTATAAGTATTATCTAGGAATACTTTTTTAATAAATACTGACAATAGCGTCAGTATTTTTTTATTTCAACTTCTATATTAAAACGAAAGTAAAAAAATAACATATTTTGATACCTCCTTGACTCCATATAAAAAAATATCTCTACTAGACTGATCATTCATCAGTTTTTTTATTTATAAAATTTTGGAGTTTTTTTCTATTTTCAACTTAAAAAATTAATCTATAATTTCCTTATAAATAAAAAAAGCCAAAGAGATAAAATATCCCTTTAGCTAATTTAAAAATATAAAGTCATTTAAATTTATAACTCTACTTTTTTATCTATAAAATCATTGTCTTCTCTCTTCTCTTAGATTTTCTTTAAAACTTATATGTATATACTTTCTTCTTCTATATATAATAATCTGATCGTAGCTATACCCCGATTTTATTATTCTATTAAAAGCTTTTCTTATATCCCCTCTTATTGTAAAATCCACTGCTAAACCTTTAGTATGAGCTGAGGTACTACTTCCACCTATTCTTCTATTTATCTTATATCCTCTGTACCAACTGTTTATATGTAAAGGTTCTCCCACTATTCTCCTTATTTTTTCCATTCTCCAAGCTGTACTTCTTATTCTTTTAAAGTCAGCTCTTGTAGGATAATTAGATATTCTATGTCTTTTTCCATAGGAACTATAAGTCGCTTCATAAAAATTGAAATTTCTTGAAATTTTATAACTTCCTCTTTTTTGGACTCGACCACAACTAACAAATAAAAATATAATCATAAAAATACTTATTAATTTTTTCATTAATCTTTAATCCTTTTTTTAGTTTTTTTTAATTATATCATAACTTTTTATACTCTTACAAGATTATTCTTTGGAATTTTTTTCCTATTTTTTTACAGAAAAGTGAAATTTTTGCCTATTTTTATATTTTATTTTTTTAATCCTTCACTAATCCTATATAAAAAAGGAAGTATTTTTTTATTATTTTGGCATTCAAATTGCTAATTTATACTCATTACTTAAAAAATAGGGGGTTATTTATGTTAGAAATTAAATTGGATATATTCCAAACACTAGCATTCACAGTTTTACTTATTTGGTTAGGAGATTTTTTAAGACAAAAGTTTCCTATTTTAAAGAAGTATTGTATTCCGTCAGCTGTTGTTGGAGGTTTATTATTTGCTATTCTTGCATGTTTCTTACATGTTAAAGGTTTAGTAGATTTTAAATTTGACAGTAAGACTACAAATACTTTATTCTATTGTTTATTCTTTGCTGCCAGTGGAGCTGCTGCTGGACTTAGCCTATTAAAAAAAGGTGGAAAATTAATAGCTATATTCACTTTCCTAGCTGCTGCTACTGCATTTTTACAAAATGTACTAGCTGTTGGACTTGGTAAAGTTTTAGGTGTTCAACCACTTATTGCTCTTATGACAGGATCAATTCCTATGACTGGTGGACACGGAAATGCTGCTTCATTTGCACCTATAGCTGAAAAAATGGGAGCTACTGGAGCTATGGAAGTTGCTATCGCTGCTGCTACTTTCGGATTAATTTCTGGATGTATAGTTGGTGGACCTTTAGGTAACGCTATCGTTCAAAAATATGGATTAAAAGGAAGTGCTACTGCTGAAGAAGTTGCTGAAATGGAAAAAGCAAGTCAAAAAACTTTTACTTTAGATAAATCAAGATCTTTAAAAGCTACTTGTTTAATGTTTATAGCTTGTGGATTTGGAGCTACTTTATTCGCAATATTAAAGAAAGCTCTTCCAGGAGTTAACTTACCAATTCACGTTCTTTGTATGCTTGGTGGATTAATTATAAGAATTATATATGATGTATTCATCGGAGAAGATGAGGCTCTTTATGAGTGTATCGACTCTCTTGGAGAAATTTCATTAGCAATGTTCGTTACTATGTCTATTATGACTATGAAATTATGGCAATTAGCTGACCTTGCTATTCCTATGGTTATTCTATTATTTGCACAAGTTGTTATGATAGTTTTATTCGCTGCATTCATTTCTTTCAGATTACTTGGAAAGAACTACGATGCTGCTGTTATGGCTGTTGGACATACTGGATTTGGTTTAGGTGCTGTTCCTGTTTCTATGGCAACAATGAAAACTGTTTGTGATAAATATGGATATTCAAAAATAGCTTTCTTCGTTGTTCCAGTAATCGGAGGACTTATCAGTAACTTCACTAATGCTGCTATTATAACTTTCTTCTTAAACTTATATAGCAAATAGAATATTTTAATAAGAAAAAAACCTTCCTCAACCAAGGAAGGTTTTTTTTATTAGAATATACTAAATCCAACTACAAGTGAAACTTGATTTAAATTATCATCGTCCATTTTTGTTCTAGAATATAATAATTCAGCTTCCATATTGAAGAAGTACATTCCTACACCAGCACCATAATATAAGCTACCATCTTTATCTCTGTAATCATCGTCTGTATAAAGTACTCTTCCTAGTTTTCCAACTATATATGGTTGAACTGGAATTAAAGGAAAGAAATTAAATTTTGCAAGTCCATAAACTGGAACTGTTTCAACTTCAACCTCATCTGCACTTTTATTATAAGCTATTCCTACCCCTAGATCTGCTAAAGCAAAACTTTGAGTAACTTCCACTCCAAATGTTGGAGCATAGTTTTCAAAACTTCCACTCTCTTTATTATAAGATGAAGAGTTTGTGATACCTCCTAATCTAAAATGTGCATCTAGTGCAAGAATATTTACAGAAAATAAAAGAAATATTCCTAATAATAATTTTTTCATCTTGTTGCACCTCCCTTTCTTTTAAACTTAAAAGAATTATAGCACAAATATTTAAGTTTTTCAAAAAAAAGAAAATAGCCAGAATACCAGCTATTTTCTTAATTTGTTTGTGTGTATTTTTTAATTTAGATTATAGATTACTTTAAATAAATTTTCATCAAAAGGTCTCCTGCTTTTATCTGACCTTTCCCTAAAACTTCTATCTTTTCAACCATATCCATAGAAGTAATTATTATTGGAGTTTTAACTGAAGGAGCATTTTCTTTTAAATATGCTAAATCATACTCTATAAGTTTTTCTCCTTTTTTTGCTGTATCAGATATTGCTAATCTTTTTAGACCTTTTCCATTTAATTTTACTGTATCTACTCCAAAGTGAACTATCATCTCTAGTCCCTCTTTTGTTTCAATACTTACAGCATGGTTTGTATCAAATATATCAATTTGAGCATCTACTGGTGCAAATATCCCCCCTTCACTTGGTTCTATTGCACATCCATCTCCTATCATCTTTTGGGCAAAAGCCTCATCTGGAACCTCTTCTAAAGTTATAACTGTTCCATTTAATGGTGAATATATTTCCACCACTTTTTCATTTTTAGATTTTTTAAATATATCAAATAATCCCATTTTTTCCTCCTAATTAAAGATCTGTCATTTTCTTTAAATCATTACAAATAAATTGAGCTTTTGAACCAAAAATTGCTTGAACTCCATTTTTTCCAACTTTTAAAACTCCAGATGCACCTAATTTTTTTAACTCTTTATCCTCTACTAAACCTGTATCTTTAACTTCAACTCTAAGTCTTGTTATACAAGCATCTAAAGAAACTAGGTTATCTTTTCCACCTAAAGCATTTAATACTCCAACAGCTAATTCTTCCTCTCCTAATTCTACTTTTTCCTCTTCAGTTTTTTTCTCTCTTCCTGGAGTCATTAAATTGAATTTTCTTATTGCAAATCTAAATCCAAAATAGTAGATAACTGAGAAACAAAGTCCAACTAATACAGCCACATGCCATCTTGTTTCAAACCCTTCACTTCCTGGAAGTATTCCAAAAACTATAAAGTCAACCAATCCACCAGAGAAAGTTAAACCTATTCTGATATTAAGAATATTCATTAACATAAATGCTAATCCTGCAAATAAGCAGTGAACTCCATATAATATAGGAGCAACAAATAGGAATGAAAATTCTAATGGTTCAGTAATTCCTGTTAAAAATGATGTTAAAGCTGCTGAGAATAAAATTCCTCCAACTAATTTTTTATTTTCTTTTCTTGCTTCGTGATACATTGCTAAAGCTGCACCTGGTAATCCAAACATCATTATTATAAATTTACCAGTTAAGAATTTTCCAGCTCCTTGATAAGTTGCTGAACTAAAGTTAGTAACTCCGTCTTTTAACATTGCAAACCAAATTGTTTGGTCCCCTTTTACTATATCTCCAGCTTTATTTATGTACTCTCCAAAATCATACCAGAATGGAGCGTAGAATATATGGTGTAATCCAAATGGAATCAATGATCTTTCTACCAAACCAAACATAAATGTTGATATATTTGTATTTCCTTCATTGGCGATATATGATAATTTGGCTAATCCTATTTGGACTGGTTGCCAGATAGTTGGCATTGCCATTCCAACTAAAAATGCTGTTATTGCTGTCATTATTGGAACTAATCTTTTTCCAGCAAAGAATCCTAAGAATGGTGGTAGTTCTGTTTTATAAAACTTTTTATAACAGATTGCTGCTATTACCCCAGCTATTAATCCACCAAAAACTCCTGTTTGAAGTGTAGGTATTCCCATTACCATCGCATACCCTTTATTTCCTGCTTCTATCATAGCTTGAGCATCTGTGATAGTTCCCATAGTAGTGCACATAATTAACAGAGCTACTATTGCTGCTAAACCTGCAACCCCATCTCCACCAACTAATCCTATCGCTGCCCCCACAGCAAATAATAGTGGTAAGTTTCCAAATATAACCCCTCCAACTTGTTCCATTAAAGGCATCTGTAATTTGTTACCAAATGCTAAAAATAGTCCTGCTGCTGGTAAAATAGCAACTGGAGTCATCAACGCTTTTCCAACTTTTTGAATTTCTGCAAATACTTTCATCTCTTTTTTTATGTGAATAAATTCACACACCCTCCTTTTTTTAATCTTTTAAACACTCTTTGATGTATAGTACTTTTTTTGTTATTTATGTTTTATTTTATTCTGATTTGATTTTATATTATCACATCTCTAGAAAAAAAGTCAAGTTTTTTTCTAAAAAAATGAGCCTTTTTTTTGCAATATTTTTTTATTGACTTTTATAAAATTATATTGTATTATACAATTGATTATTGTATTTTGAACTATTTTTTTATAAATATGGGAGTATCAAAATGAATTCACTAGACGAATTAAAGATAAAAAGATTTAAGATAATTGAGCCTTTTTTGAAAAAAGAAAAAAAATTAAAAGATATTGAAAACGAAACTGGAATTTCTTACGCAACTCTTAAAAGATGGACTAAATCTTATAAAGAAAATGGCTTATTTGGTTTAGAAAAAAAAGAACGTGAAGATAAAAACTCTTTCAAAGTCATAGATCAAGAGGGAATTTCAATAATAAAAGATCTTTGTTCTAAAGAGAATGAATCAAATATTTCAAAACTATATGAAAGTTGTAAGAATACTTTAAAAGAAAAAGATTATAATATAAGTTATCCAACTTTTTATAGAATTTTAAATAATTTAGATGGATTCTTTAAAAAATCTGTATCTTTTCATTTAAATAAAATAAAAAAATCCAATGAAATTTTCTCAGTTATCGAAATGCCTATCTCTATATTTGTTCAATCTACTAAAGTAGTTGTTCCATCTGTATTATTGCTATTCGATTTATCTGATTTAAAAATTATTCATTATTCTTTAAATACAGATCCAACTAATATTTATTCTATTCTTGGATTTATTAAAGAGGCATTATTGAAATTATCTATATTAGAAAATAAATTGATAAAACCAAAGGAGATTCTTATAGATTCAGAAAATAATACAATAAGTAAATCTATCTCAAAAGAGATATTCAATAAAACTAATATTAAAATTTCTAACTATACATCTTATGATGAGGAGATTAAAAAATTTGCCACTCTTTTAAATGAAGATTTAAATAAAAACTTTTTTGATAAAGATAAAATTTTCTTAAAAAAAGATGTCGAAGATTTTTTAAATCCATATATATATCTAGACAATCAAGATTATAATTTTGAACTTGAATTTAATCTTATAAAAAATTGTGAGTTTTCAAAAGAATTTGATGTCTTATTACAAAGTACAACTAGAAAAATTTCAGCTTCTAGTTTTAGATTTAAAAACATTATATTTAAATCAAACATTCTAAAATCTCTAGAGGGACAAGAAGTAGAATTAAAGTTCAACCCCCTAGATCAGAAAAAAATTTATATTTTCTTTAAAAATCAATTTTATGATTTAATAACAACTTAATCACTAAAGAAATATAGTCAAAATTAAAAATTTAATCAATACACAAAAATCTTAAAAAGTCAATCTTATTTTAATACTATTTGTATTTTTTATATTTATTTTGTTAAATAAAGATGTTTTTTTATTGACAATTTTTATTTTATAATATACTATGTTCATAGTACAGTTTTTATTTTGTTCATTGTAAATATAGAATATTTATTTATATCTGGAGGTTAAATATGTTATCTAAAACTGTTGTAATTACAAACGAAACTGGGCTTCACACTAGACCTGGAAATGAATTTGTTGGACTAGCTAAAACTTTTAAATCAGTTATTGAGGTTGAAAATTCTGAAGGGAAAAAAGTTAAGGGAACATCTCTTTTAAAACTTCTTTCTTTAGGTATAAAAAAAGGAACTCAAGTTACTGTCTATGCTACTGGAGAAGATGAACAAGAGGCTGTTGATAAACTAGCTGATTTTCTTGTTAATTTAAAAGATTAATAGGTTCTTAAGCTTTTGGGATGAGAAGGTTATTTCTCTCTCATTTTTTAAAAATAATAAATAAAAGTTTCAATCAAACTATAAGGAAAGAAGGTATTATTAAATGAGTAAAATTATTAACGGAATCCCTGCATCACCTGGAATAGCAATTGGAAAAGTTTTTCTATATAAAGAAAATGAAATTGTTATCAATAAAGATAATATTGAAGATGTTGAAGCTGAAAAAGATAGACTTCTTGCTGGAAGAAATGCTTCTAAAGAACAATTATTAATAATAAGAGAAAAAACTGCAAAAAAACTTGGAGAAGATAAGGCAAGTATTTTTGATGGACATATCACTTTATTGGAAGATGAAGATTTATTTGATGAAGTTGTAGAACTTATTGAAGATGATAATATAACTGCTGAAAATGCTCTTGAGCAAGGTATTCAAGGATATTGTGAAATGCTTGGTTGCTTAGAAGATCCTTATTTAAGAGAAAGAGCTGCAGACCTTAAAGATATTGGAAAAAGATGGTTATACAATGTTACTGGAACTGCTATATTAGATCTTTCAAATTTACCAAAAGATTCTATTATCATCACTAAAGATCTTACTCCTTCTGACACTGCTCAATTAGATTTAGAAAATGTTCTAGCTTTTGTTACTGAAATCGGAGGAAAAACTGCTCACTCATCTATTATGGCAAGATCTTTAGAAATTCCTGCAGTTGTTGGAACTGGTGAACAATATTCTGATGTAAAATCTGGAGATTGTATCATAGTAGATGCCTTAGAAGGAACTGTAATCTTAGATCCTACTGATGAAGAGATTAAAACTTATACAGAAAAAAGAAATACTTTCTTAGAAGAAAAAGAATTATTAAAACAATTAAAAGATAAAGATGCTGTATCACTTGATGGTAAAAAAGTTAATACTTGGGCAAATATAGGATCTCCTAAAGATATTGAAGGAGTTTTAAAAAATGGAGCTCAAGGAATTGGACTTTATAGAACTGAATTTTTATTTATGAATAACGACCGTTTCCCTAGTGAAGATGAACAGTTTGAAGCATACAAAGCAGTTGCTGAGGCTTTAGAAGGAAAACCTGTTACTATCAGAACTATGGATATCGGAGGAGATAAATCTCTACCTTATATGGAACTTCCAAAAGAAGACAATCCTTTCTTAGGATGGAGAGCATTAAGAGTTTGTCTTGACAGACCTGAAATTTTAAAAACTCAATTTAGAGCTTTATTAAGAGCATCTGCTTTTGGTTATATAAAAATTATGTTACCTATGATCATATCTCTAGCTGAAGTTAGAAAATCTAGAGAATTACTTAAAGAGTGTATGGAAGAATTAAGAGCTGAGGGAGTAGCTTTTGATGAAAATATTCAACTTGGTATAATGGTTGAAACTCCTGCAGTTGCTTTTAGAGCTAGATCTTTTGCAAAAGAATGTGATTTCTTCTCAATAGGAACTAACGACTTAACTCAATATACTCTTGCAGTTGATAGAGGAAATGAAAAAATTTCTAAACTTTACAACTCATACAACCCTGCTGTTCTTCAAGCTATAAAATGTGCTATTGATGGAGCTCACGCTGAAAATATAACAATTTCTATGTGTGGAGAATTTGCTGGAGATGAAAATGCTACTGCTGTTTTATTTGGTATGGGACTTGATGCTTTCTCAATGTCAGCTATCTCTGTTCCTAGAATAAAAAGAAATATCCTAGCACTTAATAAAAAAGATTGTGAAGATTTAGTTGAAAGAGTTTTAGATTGTGCAACAGCTGAAGAGGTTATGGAAGAAATTTCTAAATTTAATTCATCTGTTTATAATAAATAATTAAAAAGTCTATTATATTTTTAATAGTCCAATGATTAAAATGCTAAAAAGATTTTTTCTTTTTGGCATTTTTATTTTATTAACAAAATAAATTTCTTTTAATAAAACCTCTGTCTTACTTTTTATTTATAGATTATAACTAATTTTTTTACTCTTTTATAGTCATTAATAAATAATAAGTTTTTATATTTTTTATCATAGTATATTTTATAATTTCTTAATAAAAAAAAGCTGACAAACCAATGATAAAAAATCATCAATTTGTAGCAGCCTCTTTTTTATTTTATTTTTTCAGATATTTTTTTAAATATTTTCCTGTATAACTTTTTCTTGATCTTGAAACCTCTTCTGGAGTTCCTGTTTTAACAATAGTTCCCCCTCCACTTCCACCTTCTGGTCCAATGTCTATAATATAATCTGCTGTCTTTATAACATCTAAGTTATGTTCTATTACAACAACAGTATTTCCTTTATCTACAAGTCTATTTAAAACTTCAACCAATTTTTTTACATCATCAAAATGAAGTCCTGTTGTAGGCTCATCCAAAATATATATTGTTTTTCCAGAAGAAACTTTTGAAAGTTCTGTGGCTAATTTTATCCTTTGAGCCTCTCCACCAGAAAGAGTGGTAGCTGGTTGTCCTAGTTTTATATATCCTAGACCAACATCCACTAAAACTTTTAATTTTCTTTCAAGAGATGGAATATTTTTGAAAAACTCATAGGCCTCATTTATACTCATATCCAAAACATCAGAAATATTTTTTCCTTTGTAATATACCTCTAATGTTTCCTTATTATATCTTTTTCCGTGACAAACATCACACTCAACATAAACATCAGGTAAGAAGTTCATCTCTATTTTTAATATTCCAGCTCCTTGACAAGACTCACATCTTCCACCTTTCACATTAAAAGAGAATCTTCCCTTTTCATACCCTTTTATCTTAGCGTCCTTTGTCTGTGCAAATATATCTCTTATCTCATCAAAAACCTTTGTATAAGTTGCTGGATTTGAACGAGGAGTTCTTCCAATAGGAGTTTGATCTATATCGATTACCTTATCTAAATTTTCTATCCCCTCTATTTTTTTATACTCTAATGGATATAATTTCCCCTTATTTAATTCATTGAAAAGTACTGGAAATAGAGTTTGATTTATAAGAGTTGATTTTCCACTTCCACTTACTCCAGTTACAACTGTCATTACCCCTAAAGGAATTTCTACATCTATATTTTTTAAATTATTCCCTTTAGCTCCATAAAGTTTTAAGCTTTTAATAAACTCTCTTCTTTTTTCTGGAACCTCTATTTTCTTTTCACCTCTTAGATACTCACCTGTTAAAGAGTCTGGATTATTTTTTATATCCTCTGGTGTTCCATAGGCTATTAAGTTTCCTCCAAATTCTCCAGCCCCTCTTCCTAAATCTAAAATCCAGTCAGCTTGGTTCATTGTATCCTCATCGTGCTCTACTACAACCAAAGTATTTCCTATATCTCTCAATCTATTTAAAGACTCCAAAAGTTTATCATTATCCCTTTGATGTAACCCTATACTTGGCTCGTCAAGTACATATAAAACCCCTGTTAAACCAGAACCAATCTGAGTAGCAAGTCTTATTCTTTGACTCTCTCCACCAGATAAAGTTCTTGTTCCTCTGAAAAGTGAAAGATAATCCAATCCTACATTTATCATAAATTTTAATCTTTCTTTGATCTCTTTTAAAATCTCCTTAGAAATTTTTTCCTGTTTCTCTGTAAGACTTACCCCGTTAAAAAATTCTAAAGACTCAACTATACTCATCTGACAAATTTCAATAATATTTTTTCCATTGATAGTGACAGCTAATACCTCATCTTTCAATCTTTTTCCGTGACAATATTTACACTCTTTCTCTATCATATATTTATTTTCAATCTCTTCTTTTTGAGCCTCTGAAAAACTTTCTTTATATCTTTTTTCCAACCCTTTTATCAATCCGTTAAACTCTCTAAGTCCGTGGAACGAAAAATCTTTTCCCTCATAATCAAATCTATATTTTTTATCTGTTCCGTGAAAAATTAATTCTAATTGTTTAGCTGGAATATCCTTCATTGGAATAGTTGTATCTATATCAAAAGTTTTACACATAGCCAAAAACATCTCCCAAGTCCAACCCTTTCTTGTTGAGGCTCCCGGTACATAAAGTCCCCCATCTTTTATTGAAAGAGTTTTATCCAAGATCAATTTATTTGGATCTATCTCCATACTTTGACCAAGTCCATTACAATGTGGACAAGCTCCATAAGGTGCATTAAAAGAAAAAAGTCTTGGAGTTAATTCTGGAATACTTATATCTTCGTGATATGGACAAGCATAGTTTTCACTATATAAATAATCTGTATCCTCTGTGTTTATTATTATTTTTCCTTGAGAAAGTTCTGTGGCAGTTTCAATAGACTGATTTAATCTCATTTCAAACTCTCTATCATCTTTCTTTAAAACAAGTCTATCTACAACAACCTCTATTGTATGTCTTTCATTTTTATCAAGATTGATCTCATCCTCTAAATAAAGTATCTCCCCATCAACTCTAGCTCTCACAAAACCTTTTTTTACAAGATTTAAAAATAAATTTTTATGAGTTCCTTTTTTATCCTTTACCACTGGAGATAAAACTATAAGCTTAGCTCTGTCCTCAAATTTTTCTATTATATTTTCTACTATCTCTTCTATACTTTTTCTATCTACTTCAGTCCCACATATTGGACAATGCGCCACACCAATATGAGAAAACAAAAGTCTCATATAATCATATATCTCTGTTACTGTTCCTACTGTTGATCTAGGATTTTTATTAGTTGTTTTTTGTTCAATGGAAATAGCTGGTGAAAGTCCCTCGATAGAATCCACTTCTGGTTTTTTCATCTGCCCTATAAATTGACGAGCATAGGCTGAAAGGCTTTCCACATATCTTCTTTGCCCTTCTGAATATATTGTATCAAAGGCAAGAGAAGATTTTCCACTTCCACTTACCCCTGTAACAACAACAAATTTATTCTTAGGAATTTCAACATCTATATTTTTTAAGTTATGTTCTCTAGCTCCCTTTATAATTAATTTATCTAACATCTTTTCACCTCATACTTATTTTACTACAAGAATTTATTTTTATCTATAAAAAATTATATATATTCTATATACTTTTATTATTAATTTTGAATTTAATTTTTTTTATGTTATAATTTATATATAATTTTTTATATAGATTGGAGATAAAATGAGAATTTTAGGTATAGACCCAGGAACAGCTATCGTTGGTTATTCAATAGTTGATTATGTTAATTCTAAAATGCAACTTATAGATTATGGTTGTATTTATACAGATAAAAATCTTCCTATGGAAGATAGACTTTTAATTATTTTTAATGAGCTTGAAGAGATTATAAAAAAATATTCCCCAGAACATATGGCAATAGAGGAACTTTTTTATTTTAAAAATAATAAAACTGTTATCTCTGTTGGTGAGGCAAGAGGAGTCATTGTACTAGCTGGTAAAAAAAATAATCTTAAAATTTCAGAATATACCCCTCTTCAAGTTAAGATTGGTATAACTGGATATGGAAAGGCTGAAAAAAAACAAGTTCAGCTTATGGTAAAAACTATTTTAAAACTAAAAGAGATACCAAAACCAGATGATGCTGCTGATGCCATAGCTATTGCTATCACACACATCAACTCTTTAACAAATTTACAATATATCCCTTCAAACTCTTCAACTCTTTCTACAAAAAATCTTACTAAAACAAAGATGTCAGCTAAAGAGTTCAGGGAATTAATAATGAATAAATAATTATAAAAAATAGCGCGATTGTCCTCTGCATTTTTCTTTGTAATTTTTAAAAATCTCTATATTTAATATTATACTAAAATTTTTCTTACTTTCCTCAAATATTTTTTTAAATTTCTTTATTTTTTAGATCTTAAAATCTATGCTTTCCTAATTAATAAAATAACCTTAATGCTAAAACTAACATTAAGGTTATTTTAAAAGTTCATTTTATTTTTTACCAATACTATTTGATAAAAGCCTATTACAATTAATAATCATAATAATTATCTCTTCTACTATTATCTCCCATACAAGAGAAAAGTAAAACAGCAAAAAGTGCTATTGCCATCATTACCCCAAATGTTATTTGTAGAGCCATTACACAAATATATATAAAAGCAGCTATTGTTCCATATTTTAAATCTGTTTTTTTATAAGTTTCATATACTACTTTGATAAAAATTCCAACTCCTACTAATATAAGTCCAATTGATGATATTTTATCTGTAGGTTTAAATTGTCCATAAAAAAAGCCAAAAACAATAAACATTGAACCTATAAATGGTTTTTTTAAATTTTCTTTTGAAAATATAATAAAATTAAATCTCTTATTATATTCAGAATTTACTTTTTCCTTTAATTTAGGAATATATTTATAACTTAAAAAAATTAATATTAATTCAATAATTAACATAAACTCTCCCTTAAATATATTAATTTATTTTTTTCTAATTGTAGAAAGACTAGACCCAGGCATCATAATTTCAACACTATTTTTTCCTACTATTAAAGTTACTGATCCAGAATGATTAACTCCATAATTAGCATGCGAATGTGTTGTTCCATCAGACACTACATTTGTAATAAATCCTTTTATATAGTACTTTGATACTGAATCTGATTTTTCTTTTAAAGTTATAGAACTAATCTCATAATCAAAAACATCTGGAGTTCTCTCTATTTTTTCTTTTATTGAACCATCATTATTTCTATATATTCTATCATTTCCTATACAAGTAAATCTAAATTCATTTCCCTTTAAATGTTGTATTGTTATTTCTTTATCATAACCAAAACCTACTTCTGATTTCTTCTTATGCTCTCTACTATAAGAACCTGGAAGATATTTTTTTACTATACTTTCATCTGATGAGCCACAACTAATAAATAAAGTAGCTAATAAAGTACAACAAACTAATTTAAAAAACTTTTTCATAATCTCACCTTTCCATTATCATTTTACTTTTAATAAATTTATATTAAATAAATTATATCATATCCAAAATTAAAAAACAAAGTATTTAGAACCAATTTAAGTGAATCGAAAAATTCTTAAAACTTTGTTTAAAATGGGATATATTTTAGATTAAGAATATAAAATATAAAAATTTTTAAAATGATAAATTTTATAAAAACAAAAACATTATTCTTTTTTAGTTTTTATTGATATTTAATAATATTATAATAAAATTTAATTAATCAATTAAGAAAAAATCTAAAAAATAAATATTACGAAGTTAATTTTATGAAAAAATTTTTATTTTTAACAATATATCACTTTTTAAATATTCTAAATATTATATTCCTATTTAAGGAATGATAATTAGTACTGAATTTACTCATCTTGGAGCAATGGCTCTTTTTGTTTTTATAATATCAATATTATTCTTTAAAGTAAATGATAATATGAAATTTTTAATTATAGCAACCATTTGTTTTTCTATAAGATTTATAGTTGCTATTATTTAGGCAATAATTTAAACCCTCTAGATAAATTACACAAATTTTTTTATACTAATCAAAAAAAGAACAGGCAACCTGTTCTTTTTTAGCTTTACTTAATAATCTATTTTGCTAACTCGTAACGTTTAGCTACTAAATCCCAGTTTATTATTGACATATATTTTTCTATATAAGTTGGTCTTAAATTTTGATAGTCTATGTAGTAAGCATGTTCCCAAACATCTATTGTTAATAATGGTTTGTAACCATCTTTTAAAGGTGTATCTTGATTAGCTGTTTTTATAATTGATAATTTTCCATCTTTTAATACTAACCAAGCCCAACCTGATCCAAATAGTGTAGCTGCTGCTTGTTTAAACTCACCAACAAAGTTTTCAACACTTCCAAAATCTTTTTCTATTTTTTCTTTTAACTCCCCTTTAAGTTCAGTAGAGTTTGGAGCTGTTAATGCCTCAAAATAAAAATTATGATTGTAAACTCCTCCACCATTATTTGTAACTGGAGTTAGTATATCTTTTGGTACTCTATCTAAATTTGATAATATCTCTTCTAATGAAAGCTCTTGTAATTCAACTGATTTTGATAAAGCATCATTTAAATTATTTGTATAAGCATTAAGGTGTTTATCTCTATGAAATTCTATTGTTCTCTTACTAATAACTGGCTCTAAACCTGTGTATTCAAAAGGTAATTCTCTTAATTTAAATGGATATTTTGACATATTTCTTCCTCCTATTTAACTTTATTTCATCTTTTTTAAAATTGAAATCATTTCAATTTTATAAATATATTCTAACATAATTTTCTTTATTTTACAAGATTTTTTTGAAAAAAATAAACACCCTAATATTTAAATTAAGGTGTTCATTTCATAAATTATTTTATTTTTTGTATTTCTATATAGTTTATATTTTTCTTAAATTTATTTAAAAATAGTTGCTCAAACTCTGTTAAAACATTATCAACAGCCTTTTCACTTTTATGTAAGTCTGAAGTATGATAAACTATCTCATAATTATCTATTCCCTTTAGAAGTTCTAAAGTATCTAGATAATATTGATCGTGGTCTGTTTTAAAAAATAGTTTTCCTCCAACCTTCATCACTTTATCTAAAGTATCAAATAATGGTTTTTGAATTATTCTATTTTTTTCATTTCCCTCCCAAGGATCTGGGAAGTTTATATACATTCCTTCTATTTCATTTTCTGCAACAAATTCAGTGATCTCCTCACCAAATCTTCTTAAAAATAAAACATTATTTAAACCATAGTTTTTAGATTTTCTAGCAGAAGAATGTAATCTTTTAAATCTTAATTCCATAGCTATATGGTTTCTATTAGGATATTTTTGACACATACCAATAGCAAAATTTCCGCTACCAGAACCAATCTCTATATATATAGGATTTTCATTTTTAAAATACTCATTCCATTTTCCTTTGTGAGAATCCATTATATCCTTATCATACATTATATACTCAGGATATTCCTTTAATCTTTCCATATAGGGATTATATTGTTTTTTTGGTTTTTCAAAAAAGTGTTCCCAATATTCTTTTACTCTTGTTTCTGACATTATTCCTCCATCTATATTTTTTCTATTATTTTTTCAGCTACATTTTGATTTTCTTTAAAGAAATTTTCTATCTCCTTAATATCCAAATCATTTTTTTCTATTTTTAAAATATCTTCATATATATCTTGTGAGTTCTTTGCAAGATAACCAATCTTTCTTTTTAATATCTCCTTAGAAATATCCTTTACATTTTGTAAATACTCTCCAAAAATAGGTGTCTTTCTATAAAATAGAGGCTCCAATAAACTATGCCCCCCAATATTTACCAAAGTCCCACCTACAAAAGTTATATCGGCTATTGAATAGAATTTTCTTAAAACTCCCATCTTATCAACTATCAAAACTTGATAATCTAAACTGCTATCCTTTGAAACATTTTCTATTTCACTATATTTTTTATAACTTATCCCTTGTTTTTCCAATAAATTTTCTATTTTATTAACTCTATCTAAATGTCTAGGAACTAAAACTAAGATATAATTTTTTAATCTCTTAAAACTCTCTATTAAAATTTCATCTTCACCTGTTCTAGTACTTCCACATACAAAAATCTTCTTTTTATTATAAAAAATATCATTTTTTAATTTTTCTTTTTCCAAATCAGAAAAATTTTCAAGTTCTATATCAAATTTTAAATTTCCTGTAACTTTTATTTTATTTTTATCAGCACCTAAACTCTCAAATCTCTCTCTATCAATCTCTGTTTGAACACAGAAAAAGTCTATTTTTTCACAAAGAAGAGATTTTAAAATAAATTTAATCTTTTGATTTTTCTTAAAACTTTTATCAGATATTCTTCCATTGGCTAAAATAACCCTCCCCTCTTTTGAGCAAAGGCTTATCAGGTTTGGCCAAATCTCTGTTTCTATTATAATAAGTGTTCTTAATCTTATATTTTTTAAAATTCTTTTTATTGATAGATAATCATCTAAAGGAAAATATATAATCTTAATTCTTAAATTATTTGAATATTTTTTCTCAGCAGTTTCATATCCAGTATCAGTAAAAACACTTAAAAGTATATCATTTTCTGTTTTTTCTAGGATTTTTTTTATCAATGAATCTGTAAGATTTACCTCTCCAACTGATGAACAGTGAATCCAAATGCAATTTTCTCTTAAATTTAATTTTTTAAAATCTTGAAAAAATCTTTTCTTTAAAAACTCTCTTTTTTTTCTATTAAAAATATATATAAATACAAGTGGTATATATATAATCATTCTTAAAAAATTATATATCATACTCTTCTCCTTATATATTCTCTCTTCTAGCCTTTTTTTCTTTTGCTACTCCTATAAAAACTCCTAGTTTAGCAACTGTTTCCTCAATAGTATCTCCATCTGTACTTATTTCAATAGCGTCATCAGCTTTCTTTAAAGGTCCCTCTTTTCTTGTAGAATCTATAAAGTCTCTCTCTAAAATACTTGCTAAAACTTTTTCGTACTCTTCAATTATTCCTTTTTCTTCATAATCTTTCATACGTCTTTTAGCTCTCTCTTCTGGGGAAGCTACTAAGAATACTTTTAAGTCTGCATCTGGGAAAACAACTGTTCCTATATCTCTTCCATCAAGGATAACATCTTTCCCTTTGCTTATCTCTCTTTGTAGTTCTACCATTTTTTCTCTAATCTCTTTTATCTTTGCAACATAAGATACCATACTTGTAACTTCTGGTGTTCTTATTTTTAAAGAAACATCTTTTCCATTTAAGAAAAATTTATCTTTCTCTATATCTAAATTTATAAGTGGTAAATTTTCCTCTATATTTTTTTTCTTATCAATGCTTATTTCATTTTCTATAAAATATAAGGCACACATTCTATACATTGCCCCTGTGTCTAAATAAGTCATAGAATATTTTTTTGCTAATATCTTAGCAACTGTACTTTTTCCACTTCCAGCAGGTCCATCTATTGCAACTATAAAATTTTTCATCTTTCTTCCCCCTAAATTAATTATTTTTCATTAAGATTGCTCTCCACTCTTTATCTGCTTTAACCTCTAATATCTCAAGTCCCACTTCCTCAATGGCTCTCTTCATCTCATCTAATTTATCTTCAATTATTCCTGAGAATATAACAAGTCCATCTTTTTTTACAACTCTTGAAATATCTTTTAAAAGTATAAGTAATACATCAGCTAAAATATTTGCCACTACAACATCAAACTTTTTATCTTGTACAACTGATATTAAATCTCCAACATATGCTTTAGCTTTTGTTTCATCAACCTTATTAAGAGCTAGATTTTCTTTTGCTACCTCAACAGCCATAGGATCTATATCTGTTCCATATATCTCTTTAGCTCCTAATTTTTCAGCAGCTATCATTAATATTCCTGAACCAGTTCCAACATCTATTACTGTATCTTCTGAAGATATATTTTTCTCCATTAATTTTATACAAAGAGATGTTGTTGGGTGAGTTCCTGTTCCAAAAGCTCTTCCCGGATCTAATTCTATAATTAATTCATCATCTTGAGGTTCATACTCTCTCCAAGTTGGTTTTACCACAAATCTCTCACTTATTTTTTGAGTATAGAAATATTTTTTCCAACTGTTTTGATAATCCTCTTCATCATATTCATAAAACTCTATACTGTATATAAGATCATCTCTATCCATAAACTTATTATTAAAAGCCTCTTGAATAGCTAATTTTCTTCTTTCTGAATATGGATTTATAGGAAAATATGCAGATACTGCGTTCTCTACCATAAGAAATTCTTTTTCATCTTTATAATAATCCAATGAATTTTTATGAGTTAATGGTTCTTCTATCTTAAGCCCTGTGGCACCAAAATCATAAAAAACATCACCTATTTCTTTTTTTGCTTTTTCTAAATCATCACTTTCATAAACAACTTTTATTTCTAAAACCTTCATTCTTCCCCCTACATCATCTCTATTTGATCCAATGAAATATTTATTCTGTCTATTCTTAGACAGTCTCCTGTCTCTTCATCTATCTCTACATCTAAACCGTTTAATCTTTCCATTCCCTTAGCAATCTCAAATCTTTGAGGAAGACAATTTAAAAATTTAGGAATTATCGAATTATTATCCATTCCTATTATTCCATTATCAGATCCAGTCATTCCTGCATCAGTTATATATCCTGTTCCTTCTAATAAGATTTTTTCATCTGCTGTTTGAATATGAGTGTGTGTTCCATATAAAAGAGAAATTTTTCCATCCATATATTTTGCAAGAGCTATCTTTTCAGAAGTAGCCTCTGCGTGAAAATCAACAATTATAATTTTACACTCTTTTCTCATCTCTTCAACAACATCAGCTAAAGTTTTAAAAGGGCAATCAATAGGTGGCATAAATACCCTTCCTTGTACTGAAACCACTCCAACTTTTATCCCTTTTTTACTTTCTACTATTGTATAACCTTTTCCTGGAACTCCTTTTGGATAATTTATAGGTCTTAATAATCTTTCAGAATTTTCTAAATATGTATATATCTCTTTTTTATCCCAAATATGATTTCCACTTGTAATAACATCAATATTATTTGCTAAAAACTCATCTGCTATCTTAGCAGTGATCCCAAATCCTGCTGCTGCATTCTCCCCGTTTACAACTATAAAATCATAATTTGAACTAAATCTTTTTAAATATTCTTCTAAAGTCTTTCTTCCTGGACTTCCTACTACATCACCAACTACTAATACTCTCATTTCTCCTACTTTCTTTTTTGATTTTTTTATATTCAATAGTTCATTATATCACTTTTTTTTTTAATTTTAAAGAGTTGAATTTCTTTACAAATTCCTAAAAAATTCTACAAAATCTTTTGCCAATGTATTTTTTAAAAATACATAGTTAAATTCTCTTTCCATTTTATTTCCAATACAAAATCTTCCTATCTCTTTTTCATCTTTTATAACAGAGCTATAAACAAAAGATATCCCGGCATTTAATCTCACCAAATCTTTTATCAAATTAAAATTATTTATAACAATCTGCTTTCTAAAAAACTCCAATGAAAAACTATTTTGGAATAACAGTTGTTCAAAGATTTTTCTTGTTCCTGATCCCTCTTCTCTTACAATTATATTTTCTTCAAAAAGTTCTTTAAATTTTATATTTTTATCATTGAATCTATGATTTTTACTACAAATCCCTATAAATTCATCCTTCTTATAAAGTTTGTATCCATACTTCTCTTTATTAAATATCCCCTCTACAATAGCAAAGTCCAATTTATGCTCCTCTAACATCTTTATAAGATTTTCTGTATTATCAATTACTAAAGAAACATCATATTTTTCATCTTCAATTAATTTTTTTATCTTTTCAGATATCACAAATTCCCCTATTGTTTTAGTTGCCCCTATATTTATCTTTATTCTTTCCTCTTCTTTAAGCCTTTTTTTCAAGTGAATATCATTATAATAGGCTGATCTGGCATATTCTTCCAATATGATAGCTGACTTTGTTTTTTCTAATTTCTTTCTATTATATATAAAAAGTTTACAATCGTACTCCTCTTCTAAAAAATGTATATGCTGTGTCACTGCTGGTTGTGTCATATGCAACTTTTCTGCTGTAATTCTATAATTCATTGTTTCACATAATTTTAAAAAAGTTATTATTCTGTGATCTAACATTTTTTCACCCTCTCTTATATTCTATCAATAAATTTTTATTATTAATATATAATGAATGATTATTAGATTTTATCATTTTTTCATGCTAAAATCAATTATATAATAAATATTTTAGGAGGATTTTATGACACAAGCTTTTGCTATTTTACCTGGTTTTATTTTTGCATTGATTATTGCTGGAGTATCTAAATATTTAGAATCTCTAATGCCTATTCACCTGGTGGGGGCGTCGGTTATCGCACTTTTTATTGGAATGTTTATCAACCATTTTTATCAACCTTCACCAATTTTAAAAGACGGACTTAAGTTTACTTCTAAAAAAATACTAAAATTTGCAATTATTTTGTTAGGAGCATCTTTAAGTATTGGAACAGTTCTTCACATTGGGAAAATGTCTTTGGTTATTATGATATTTACTCTTATAACTTGTTTTGGTGGAGGATACGTTGTTGGAAATTTATTAGGACTTAACTGGAAAATATCAAACTTAATTTCTGCTGGTACTGGAATTTGCGGTGGATCAGCTATTGCTGCTATCGCTCCTGTTATTGATGCTGAAGATAGTGATATTGCTTATTCAATGTCAGCTACTTTTATCTTTGATATGGTTATGATAGTTCTTTTCCCTATTTTTGGAAAATGGTTAAATATGACAGATATAGCTTATGGATTATGGGCTGGTACTGCTGTTAATGATACATCTAGTGTTGTTGCTGCTGGTTATGCTTTCAGTGAAGCTGCTGGAGATTTTGCAACAATGGTAAAACTTACTAGAACTCTTTCTATAATTCCAGTTGTTATTATATTTGCTATTATAAATGTTCGTTTAAAGCAAAAACAAAATAAAGTTTTTGAAGCAAATAAAGCGGAAGCAAGAGCTTATATTTTATCTATCTTCCCTTGGTTTATATTTGGATTTATCTTCTTAGCTCTTGTAAATAGTTTTGGATTTATCCCTTATGGAGTTTCTGAATTTTTAAAAGAATTAAGTAAATTCTTAATGATCGCTGCCTTAGCTGCTATTGGATTAAACACAAGCTTTAGACAGATGAGAAAATCTGGTTCAGCTCCTATGGTACATGGTTTTATAATATCCCTATTAGTTGTGGTAGTTGCTATAATTGTTGAATATGCTATGGGTATTGTATAAAACTTCTATTTAATTTACTACAAACTACTATTAATATATACTAGAAAGCTTTTTTAAAACATTTTTCATCCTAAAAAAGACCGCGAATAATTTATTCGCGGTCTTTTAATTTTATAAGCTACTTACTTCTTTTAATACTTTTTCTATTGCTTCTAGAGCATCTTCTGGAAGTTTATCTTTTCCACCTTTGAATGTTTCTCTTGATTTTATAAATTCAACTCTATCTTTCATTCTATTTGTTAAAGCTTCTAAATAAGTTGGATCTTTAAGATCTGGTATAAATCCATCCCATTCTAGTATCTCTATATCTGAGAATGGTCCCCATGGTTTAAAGTTAGCCTCTCCATCAACTATTTTTTCTAATATTCCAAGAGTATCTTGAGGTTTTACTTTTTTACCCATAAATTCTCCTGTATTTAAAATGTAACAATCAACATTTTTGTCAGCAACTAATTTTTTAAATTTATTATAGTCATCTGATAATTTATGAGTTCTAAATGGATTTGCATATGGTTCAACTACTAGAGCATTTGGATCTACTCCGTGAGCAAGTCTTTCAGCACTACTTCTCTTAGTAGCAAGTGTAGCTCCCATTGCTGAAGCTAAAGAAGCTCCTTTTAATTTTACTACTGGTGGTAATGTAGGATCTTTCATCAACCAGAATATTGCATTTACTGGCTCATCTATTTTATCTACACGGTTAGGTGACCATAATTTTGATTTTATAGCTCTTCCGTTTCCATTACGAATATCTTCAGTTACTATTACAACTTTTCCATTTTCATCTAAAGTAGCTGAACAGTTTTGAACTGTTAATAAATATTTATTATCTGGACTTCCTGCTGGATAGTCATTTGTTTTATCAAAATATGTTGGCTCTAAAGCTATTGATGAACAAGTTTCTGTATTTATTATAAAAGCATCATCGTGTAAAATTGTTACATCATATTTTCCATTATGTTTTGCATGAGTCAATGTAGATTTTCCTGTTCCTGAAAGTCCAAAGAAAGAAGCTACATAATTTCTTCCATCTTTTAATTTATATTTCTTTTGTCCTCCGTGGCAAGATACATATCCTTGACGATTTGCAATAGCCCAAGCAAGTGTTAAAGTTCCTTTTTTAAATTCTCCGAAATATTTCATTCCAAGAATTGCAGCACAGTTATTTTCTGGATCAAAATATGTTAAATATTCTGGGTCTGCAGCTTCAACATATCTAGTTCCTTTCCAGAATGGATCTGAGAATATATATATGTCTGATTCTTTTGGTAAAACTTTAGAATCTTTATACATTTTTAAATATTCAGTAGATAAATATTGGAAGTTAAGCAACCATGAATACATAATATTTTCGTCCCCTTCAGGAATTAGAAGGTGAGCTTTTACCATAAATTCTGGGTTAAGTCCTATGTAAGCTTCTGCGTGATAAAGTTTTTTAAATCTTGTATAATAAACAGCATTCATTAAAGTTTTATCTAATCTTTCTTTATCTATATCTGGGTCTCCAACTATTCTTCTAGCTGCAGCATAACGTCCTGTTATAGGTCCATCATTAAACAATAAAACTTTTGTATCAGGTTCTAAGCCAAATTCCTCACCTTTATAAACAGGTATATCTGTCACTATTGTTCCAGGAGATGCTTTTGCTAATTTATAAGCTTCTTTTACTGTTGTAACCTTTGTTACATTGTTTCCATAAAAAGCAGCTTCTATTATAGAACGTGTTCTTGAAAATCCTGGTTTGTTTGCCCCAATTTCTTCTGTTTTGTAGTATGTTTTTGTAGCCATAGTGTAACCTCCTCAATCTTCATTGTAAAAAAAATATTTTTTAGGATAAATTTAGATCGTTTTTTGATTATTTTTTAATATTTTTTATCCAAAAATATTATACCAAACTTTCTATATTTCTTCTAATATTTTTTATTTATTTTTTACTTTGCATACATAAAAAATTGTTATTGATAAATTACCCCTTTATTTTTGCCTTATTCTACATTATACCTTGTAAAATATACTTTGGCAATACCTAAATTTCTTATTTCTTAATTGCTATTATTAGTTTTTTAGTTTATAATATAGTGTAAATTTAAAAAGGTAGGTTATATGATGAGAGAAATTAATTTCGAAGATGTTTTAAAATTAAAAAATTATATCTTAATAGATGTAAGAAGTCCTAAGGAATTTGAAGAAGAACCTATTCCCGGAGCTATAAATATCCCTTCTCTTCTTGATGATGAAAGAGCTGAGGTTGGTACTGCTTATGTACAAGTATCTAAAGAAAAAGCTAAAGAGATTGGTATTGAAAAAATTTCAAAAAGATTACCAGTAATTTTTAAAGAGATAAATGAACTTTCAAAAAAATATGATAAACTTATTTTTTATTGTGCAAGAGGTGGTATGAGAAGTACTACTTTAGAAGTTCTTTTCAATAGTCTTGGATATAAAACTTTAAAACTTCAAGGAGGTTATAAGGCTTATCGTCAATATATTTTAAATAATATGGCAAATAAAAATGAGGATATAAAATATATTGTAGTTCACGGAAGAACTGGTGAAGGAAAAACTAAAATTTTAGAAAAACTTCAAGAAAAAAATTGTTCTGTATTAAACCTTGAAAAAATAGCAGATCATAAAGGATCTTTTTTCGGTGGGCTTTGTGAAAATAGAAAACAAAGTCAAAAGAGATTTGATGGGGAAGTTTTTGATGCTATTGTAAAAAATGAAAAAAAATATTTTTTAGCAGAGAGCGAGAGTAAAAGAATTGGAGATATTTATGTTCCTGAATCTGTTTATGCCTCAATAGTAAATGGACTACATATTTTTGTTAGCACAACTATGGAAAATAGAGTTAAGGTTATAATGGAAGACTATTCTAGTGCTTCTATCGAAGAACTTGAACAATGCCTTTTAAA
>NZ_JARHZE010000053.1 GCF_029258315.1 Fusobacterium sp.
AAAAATGCTAAGTTTATTCAGGAGAAATCAAATATAAAATAGAATATTTTTTATTTGGTGAGCTATGGAATAAAATAGTTATTTTGATCTTGTAATAAATTGTCAAAAGACTGGTTTAGTTTTAGTGCTAACCAGTTTTTTTTATACAAAAATTTAGGAGGAAAGAGTATGCAATATTTTTCAGGAAGATTTAAAGAGAAAGCTAGTAATTTAATTTTGGATTTTCATTCAACAATAAATTTTGAGGAAAGACTTGCCTATTATGATATAATGGGAAGTATTGCTCATGTGAGAGGACTAGGAAAACAAGGAATAGTATCCAATGATGAAGCGACTCTTATAGAAAAAACTTTAAGAGAAATTTTAGAAGATATAGAAAATAAAAAAATAAAATTATTGGTTGAATATGAAGATATACATATGAATGTGGAGAAAAATTTAATAGATAGAATAGGGGATATAGGAAAAAAACTACATACTGGTAGAAGTAGAAATGACCAAACTGCTGTGGATTTAAAACTATATTTAAAGGATGAAATAAAAAAAATACAATCTTATCTAATAGAGACCATAGAAATTTTAAATAATATAGCCAAAGAAAATAAAAAAACTTTTATGCCAGGTTTTACTCATTTACAAAAGGCTCAACCAATTTGTTTTTCACATTACGTTTTAGGTTATATAGAGATGTTTAAGAGAGATTATAAAAGACTTGAAAATGCTTTTAATATGATGAATGTTTGTCCACTTGGATCAGCGGCTTTGGCAGGAACATCTTATCCTTTAGATATGGAGTATACGAGTGAATTGTTAGGATTTGAGAGACCAGTATGGAATAGTTTAGATGGTGTTTCAGACAGAGATCATGTTATGGAGTTAATAAGTGCTCTTTCTATAATAATGGTTCATCTTTCTAGATTTTGCGAAGAAATAATAATTTATTGTTCTAATGATTTTGGATATTTAGAAATGAGTGATGCTTTTTCAACAGGAAGCAGTATAATGCCTCAAAAGAAAAATCCAGATGCAGCAGAGTTAATAAGAGGTAAAAGTGGAAGAGTTTTTGGGGATCTAATGGGAATACTTACTACAATGAAGGGGATACCATTAGCTTATAATAAGGATATGCAAGAGGATAAAGAGGCAGTTTTTGATGCTTTAGATACAGTAAAAAGTTGTTTTTCAGTATTTAATGGAATGATAAAAACAATGAAACCTAATAAAAAAAGAATGTTAGAGGCTTGTCAAAGTGGATTTATAAATGCAACAGATGTGGCAGATTATCTAACAAATAAAGGAATGAGTTTTAGAGATGCATATAAGATAGTTGGAAGTATTGTTTCTGATTGCATAGACAAAGATAAGTCTTTAGAAGAAATGAATTTAGAGGAGTATAAAAACTTTTCAGATTTATTTGAAGAGGATATATATAATGAAATTAATATAGAAAATTGTGTAGAAAAAAGAACTACAAAAGGTGGACCAGCAGAAAAAAGTATAAGTTTACATATAGAAGATGTGGAAAAATTCTTAAAAAAAGAGATAGAAATATTAAAAAATTATAAATTAAATGACATATTTTAAAGTTAGAAAAGCTATTTAAAATTTTATATAAATATATAGTAGAAAAAATTTAAGAAATTAAAAAAAGATTTACAAACTGATGAGAAATCAATTTGTAAATCTTTTCTATTTAAAATATGCTAAACGTTTAGAAATTTCAGCAGCAACTTTTTTTAATTCTTTTGATATAATTTTTGTCCTTTCAGGGGTAAGAGATTCATAAAAACAAGGGCAACTAATGGCAGCTATAATTCTATTATTTTCATTAAGAATAGGGACTGCAATAGCTTTTATTTGCTCAGAATGTTCCATATTATCAAAAGCTATTTTATTAACATTAACCTTGAAAAGTTCTTTTTTTAATTCCTCTCTGTCTGTTATTGTATGTTCTGTATATTTTGGTAAAGTTGGTGTTAAAAGTTTATTAAGCCTTGCTTCACTTAGTTGAGAGATAAGAATTTTACTTGCAGCACCAGCATGAAGAGGGAAGATAGCATTTTCAGAGATAGAGATTTTAACTAAATCTCCACTTTGGATTTTAGCTATACATCTAACAACATTTTCATCAAGAACACTCAATTTAAAAGTTTCTTTAAATTTTAAAGAAAGTTCTTCTAAGTATGGATGAGCAATGTTTTTTATTAAAATATGTTTATCTTTTTTATTTGAAAAAATATGAAATTTTTCTCCCAGGCTATAAAAGCGATCTTCATAGCTTAAATAGTTAAGACTTATTAAAGTAGATAATATTCTGTTTGTAGTTGCTTTAGGAATGTTCAACTCTTTAGAAATTGTAGATTGTGTAGCTTTTTCATTTTTATATAAAAAATTAAAAATTTTATCAACCTTTTCAATAGCAGGAACAGTTTTTTTTAAATTTTTTTTTAAATCTTCCAAACAAACAACCTCCATTTTTTCTTTATATTATACTATAAAAGATTCAAAGATAGAACTAAAATTTAAGTTATCTCAAAAAAAATTAATCTCAATTTAAATAAATGTTCTAAAAAAGATAAAAATAAAAAAATATTGACAATAAAGTATAATTAGAGTATACTCTAATTGAAAGATGAAATATGGCTGAGTGATGGAGAAAGGCTTTAACAGAAATTATATAATTTTTGAGTGCCTTTTTTTTATTATCCAGAAAAAACATCTAAATAATTATAAACTATGTAAGGGGGTTTTATATGAGTACAACATCAATGTATTTGGCAGAATTTATTGGAACAGCTTTATTATTACTTTTAGGTAATGGAGTTAATATGACTCTTAGTTTGAGAAAAAGTTATGGAAAAAATGGTGGGTGGATTTGTACTTGTTTAGGATGGGGAATGGCAGTTACAATGTCAGCTTATCTTACTGGATGGGTAAGTGGAGCACATCTTAATCCAGCACTATCAATAGCTCTTGCTATATCAGGAAGAATGGATGCAGCTTTACTTCCAGGATATATAATAGCTCAAGTTTTAGGAGCAATGTTTGGAGCAATGTTAGCATACTTAGTTTATAAAGACCTTTTAGATGAGGAACCAGATTCAGGAACAAAATTAGGAGTTTTCTCAACAGGCCCAGCAATAGACAATAAACCTTGGAATGTTGTAACAGAGTTTATTGGAACAGCTATATTAGTAATAGGAATACTTGCAATAGGATATGGAAAAAATCAAGTTGATCCAGGAATGGGACCATTCTTAGTTGGTATGTTAATATTTGTAATAGGTATGTCTACTGGAGGTGCAACAGGATTTGCTATCAACCCAGCTAGAGACTTAGGACCAAGAATTGCTCATGCTATATTGCCAATAAAAGGAAAAGGTGGATCAAACTGGGGATACTCTTGGGTACCAGTAGTAGGTCCAATATTAGGAGCAGTAGCAGGAGCATTATTATTTGATGCTTTTGTAGGGGAATGTATAGTTTGTGTGGCTTCTTTATAGTAGAAAATAAATTAAAAATAAAACTTTGAATATAAGTTATGGGAGGTTAAATTAATGAAATATATAATTGCATTAGACCAAGGAACAACATCATCAAGAGCAGTTTTATTTGACGAAACACAAAAAATAGTAGGAATAGCTCAAAAAGAATTTAGACAAATATATCCAAAAGAGGGTTGGGTAGAACACG
>NZ_JARHZE010000011.1 GCF_029258315.1 Fusobacterium sp.
ACTCCACAGGATTTACCAAATTTTAAGAGACTTTTGGGAGATGGAAGTAATTATGGAATAAATTTAAGTTATGAAGAACAACCTAGTCCAGATGGATTAGCTCAAGCTTTTTTAATAGGAGAAAAATTTATAGGGAATGATTCTTGTGCAATGATATTGGGAGATAATATTTTCTATGGAGCTGGACTTGTGAAACATTTAAGAGAGGCAGAATCTCAAAAAGTAGGAGCTACAATTTTTGGATATTATGTAAATGATCCAGAAAGATTTGGAATAGTTGAGTTTAATGAAGAGGGAAAAGCTATTTCAATAGAGGAAAAGCCAAAAAATCCTAAATCAAATTATTGTGTAACAGGATTATATTTTTATGATAATAGAGTTGTAGAGTTTGCCAAAAAAGTAAAGCCATCTGAAAGAGGAGAGTTAGAAATAACTGACTTAAATAGAATGTATTTAGAAGATGGAAGTTTAAATGTTATTACTTTGGGTAGAGGATATGCTTGGCTTGACACAGGAACTATGGATTCTTTGGCAGAGGCTGGGGAATTTATAAAAGTGATAGAAACAAGACAAGGAGTTCAGATAGCCTCTTTAGAAGAGATAGCTTATTTAAATAAATGGATAACTAAAGAAACTCTATTAGAATCTGCTAAAAAATATGGCAAATCAAATTATGGACAATATCTTTTAAAAGTTGCAGATAATAAGATTAAATATTAGGGAGAAAAAATGAAATTAATAGATACAGGAATAAAAGATTTATTTATAATAGAACCGCAAGTTTTTGGAGATAATAGAGGTTGGTTTATGGAAAGTTGGTCTCAAAAGAAGATGGAAGATTTAGGGTTGTTTTATAATTTTGTACAGGATAACCACTCTTTCTCAGCAGTAAAGGGAACTCTTCGTGGATTACATTTTCAAAAAGGGGAGTCAGCACAAGCTAAACTTGTAAGATGTGTAAAGGGAGCTGTTCTTGATGTAGCAGTGGATCTTAGAAAAAATTCCAAGACTTATAAAAAATGGGTTTCTTGTGTACTTTCAGCAGAAAATAAAAAACAATTTTTAATTCCTAGAGGTTTTGCTCATGGATTTTTAACTTTGACTGATGATGTGGAATTTGTTTATAAGGCTGATAATTACTATGATCCAAAATCTGATAGAAATATTATATGGAATGATCCAGAAATAAATGTTGAGTGGGGAATAGAAAACCCAATACTATCTGAAAAAGATAAAAAAGCTCCAAAATTATCAGAAAGTGATGTAGATTTTGAATAATTGAAAATAGAGGGAAATTTCCCTCTATTTTTCTATTATAGTAGTTTGAAAAATTATTTAACAAAAGGAATCAGATAACCATATCCTTCTTCTTCCATTTTAGAAAGAGGGATAAATCTTAGAGAGGCACTATTGATACAAAATCTTAATCCCCCTTTTTCAATAGGTCCATCATCAAATACATGACCTAAATGAGAGTTTCCAACCTTACTTTTAACTTCAATCCTATTCATATTAAAACTTTTATCTTCGTGGAAAGTAACTAGATTTTTAATTATTGGTTTAGAAAAGCTAGGCCAGCCACAACCAGAATGAAATTTATCTTTTGAAAGGAAAAGAGGTTCACCAGTAGCAATATCTACATAAATTCCCTCTTCAAAATTATCACAATATTCATTGGTAAAAGGTCCTTCAGTATAAGATTTTTGAGTTACATTATATTGTTCCTCACTTAATTTTTCTAAAAGTTCTTTATCATTTGGTTTTGAATATTTATTTTTACCGATAATAAGCTCATCAGCTCTTGAAAGATTTATATGACAATATCCATTTGGATTTTTATCTAGATAATCTTGATGATAATCTTCAGCTAAAAAGAAATTTTCAAGCTTTTTATTTTCTACAACTATTTTTTCATCAAATTCTTTTTGCAAATTTTCTAATTCTTTCTCTATTATATTTTTATCCTCTTCATCTATATAATATATTCCAGTTCTATATTGTGTTCCTCTGTCATTTCCTTGTTTATTAAGACTTGTGGGATCAATTATTTTAAAATAATATTGAAGTAAAGTTGAAAGATCTAATTTTTCTGGATCGTAAATAATTTTTACAGTTTCAGCATGTCCAGTATCGAGATGGCAAACCTCTTCATATTTAGGATTTTCTGTTTTTCCATTGGCATATCCAACCTTAGTGTCTATAACTCCATAGATTTTTTTTAAGAAAGCCTCAACTCCCCAAAAACAACCTCCAGCTAAATAAATTTCTTTAGTACTTAAGTTCATTTTTACCTCCTTAAAATTTTTAAATTTGTTTTTTGACAAGGAAAAATACAGAAAAGTTTAAAATAGTTACACATTTAAAATAATTATATAAGTTATTGACAAAATAAATCCAAGATTATATAATCTAGATATGTAGTCCGAAATAATGAAGGAGGAAAATATGAATTTAATTGGAAAGAAAGTAAATGAATTTAAAGTAAAAGCATATTATAAAGGTGATTTCACAGAAGTAACAGAAAAAGATCTAGATGGAAAATGGAATGTATTTGTATTCTATCCAGCAGACTTTACTTTTGTATGTCCAACAGAGCTAGAAGATTTAGCAGAACACTATGAAAGATTTAAAAAAGAGGGAGCAGAGGTTTATTCTATTTCAACTGATACTCACTTTGTTCACAAAGCTTGGCACGATATATCAGAAAAAGTAGCAAAGATAGAGTTCCCAATGTTAGCTGACCCAACAGGAAGACTTTCAAGAGATTTCCAAGTTATGATTGAAGAAGAGGGAGTTGCCCTAAGAGGAAGTTTCGTAATCAACCCAGAGAGAAAAATAGTTGCTTATGAAGTACATGATACAGCAATAGGAAGAGATGCATCAGAGCTTTTAAGAAAATTACAAGCAGCTAAATTCGTAGCTGAAAATGGAGAGGTTTGTCCAGCTAAATGGAAACCAGGAAAAGATACAATAAAACCAACTATTGATTTAATAGGAAAATTATAAAATTAAATTAAAAAGATAAAAAAATTAAGCTATTGTAGATTAAAAAGTTGATCTATAATAGCTTTTTATTTTCTTAAAAATTTAAAAAATATAGTATTAAAAAATTTAAAATTTCAATTAAATATAGTATAATAAATTATAATTTATTTTAAAGGAGATGGATTATGACAGATATAGAAAAATTAGCTGAAATTATAAAAGATAGTCAATATATAGTTTTTTTCACAGGAGCTGGAGCTTCAACAGATTCGGGGCTTAGAGATTTTCGTGGTAAGACAGGGCTTTACAATGATAGAAAATATATGGGATATGAGCCAGAGGAGATATTAAGCCACGATTTCTTTTTTGCTCATAGAGATATTTTTGATAAGTATTTAAAGGAAAAATTATCAATTGATAATGTAAAACCAAATGCAGGACATAGAGCTATTGCTGAACTTGAAAAAATGGGAAAGGTAAAATCTGTAATAACTCAAAATATAGATAATCTTCACCAAGAGGGGGGAAGCAAAAAAGTTTTAGAACTTCATGGAACTTTAAAAGATTGGTATTGTCTAAAATGTGGAAAAAGAGATAGAAAAAGTTTTGAATGCCAATGTGGAGGAGTTGTAAGACCTAATGTAACTCTTTATGGAGAGATGTTGGATGAAACTGTAACAGACTTAGCAATAGAAGAGATAAAAAAAGCTGATACTTTAATAATAGTAGGAACAAGTCTTACTGTTTATCCAGCTGCTTACTATATAAATTATTTTAAAGGAGAAAACTTAGTAATAATAAATGAAACAGAAACTTCTCA
>NZ_JARHZE010000072.1 GCF_029258315.1 Fusobacterium sp.
CTGCTTCTTCGAAAGCTATTCTTTTATAAGCTTCTGCTACTTCTGGATATCCTTCTCTATCTGCTACTCTTGACATTGCTAAGTACATTCCAACTTCTGTACATTCTCCTTCGAAGTTAGCTCTTAAACCAGCGATTATTTCTTCATCTCCACAAGCTAATCCTTCTCCGATTTTATGCTCAGTTGCCCAAACTTTTCCTTCACCTTCAACGATTTCTTCCCATTTATCTGGACCTACTCCACAAACTGGACATTTTTCCATTCCTTCAGTTATTATTTCTCCACATACTTTACATCTAAATTTTTTCATATCTTTTTCCTCCTAATATTCTAATTCCCTAATCTTTTATTTTAATTTTGTAATCGTTTCATTTATGTATTTATTTTAGCATAACTTCTTTTTCTTGTCAACAATTTTTTTATTTTTTATAAAATTTTTTTATAAATAAAAAAGAGTGGTAAAAAAAATTCTTAAACACTCTTTCTTAAAATATTAATTTAATTAACTTTAACTCTTAACTCTATCTCTTCTTCCTCTAAAAGTTTTCCTTCTACCTTTGCTCTAACAAGTTCTCTATGCCTTTTTACTAGTAAAGATTTTAAAATTTTTAATTCTCTGGCTATTAAAATGAAAGTAAGCATAAAAGATATAAAATCAGAAACAGGAGCAGCATACCATATACCTGCTACACCAAACATTTTTGACATTATAAATATACTTGGTACTAGAACTATTATCTGTCTTGTAAGACTCATAAAAAAGCTCATCTTTGGTTTCCCAATAGCTTGGAAATATATAGAAGATATTATTTGAAATCCATTTATTGGTAACATAAAAGTTTGTATCTTAAGTCCTCTTGATGCAATTAAAATCAATTCTTCTTTTTTTGCAAAAATATGAATTAGATACTTTGATAAAAATTGAATTGTTAAAAAATCAAAAACACATAATGCTGTTGCTGCAAAAATTGCTTTAAATAAAGCCTCTCTCACTCTTCCATACAGTCTTGAACCATAATTATATCCAAGTATTGGCTGTAGTCCTTGATTTATTCCAAAAATAGGCATCAAAACAAAAGTTATTATCCCTTGTACTATGGCCATAGCTCCTATGGCTGTATCCCCACCATAATCTTTTAAATTATTATTATACACATAGTTTACTAAACTAGCTCCTATCTGAATAGCAAAAGGTGCACTTCCTAAAGAAACTATATTTTTTACTTTTGATATATCAAATTTAATATTTTTTAAATATAATTTCATTCCGCTGAAATCAGAGATAAAATAATATAAAGCCCAAATTCCAGAAGCATACTGTGATATAATTGTAGCCCAAGCAGCACCTTTTACGCCCATATTAAAATAAAATATAAAAATCGGATCTAAAGCTATATTTGTTATGGCTCCAATAAGAAGAGTCATCATAGCCATTTTTGGATTTCCATCTGAACGAATTGAAGCATTGGCTACATAGCCAACTACTGCTGCTGGAAAACCATAAGCTAAAATTTTTAAATAATCTTTTGCATAAGCCTTAGTAAATTCACTACCACCTAATTTAATTACTAACCAATCTAGCTTTCCTAAAATAACTACCATTAAAATTATAGATATTAAAAATCCGAAAAATATTGCTGATCCTAAATATCTTTCAGCCTCTGGTTTATTCTTCTTTCCAAGATTTAATGATGAATTTGTAGCTGATCCTAATCCTATCATTATTGAAAATGCAAAAACAAAAACTACAACAGGAAAAGTTATCCCTACTCCAGCTATTGCTAAATCTCCAACCTCTTCTATATTACCTATATAGATTCTATCAACAATGTTATACAGTGCATTTACCAACATCCCTATTATAGCTGGCAAAGAAAATTGTATTAATAATTTTGTAATTTTCTCCGTTCCCATTAATTTGTGTTTTTTATCACTCATCTATCATATCCCCCTAATTTTTTTATAAATTCCAACTATCTAACAACTTTTTATTTATCTTATACAAGGTTTCTGTATCCTCTTCACCAATCATTTCAACAACTTTTTCGTGAAAAATTTCAGAGATTTCAAAAATTGTATCTATTATCTCTTGAGATTTTTCCTTAAGCTCTATATAAGTCATCCTTTTATCCGAATCAGATAAAGTTTTTTCTATATATCCCTCTGCTTCTAATTTATTTATGAGAGAGGTCACTGTTGATTTATCCCTTCCTAATTTTTTTGTAAGTTCCTTCATAGAAAGTTTTTTATTAAAATATAAAATTATTATTATCCTCATATATGAGTAGCTAAGTGTTATCCCTCTTTTTTTTGCTTCATTTTCTATAAAATAGCAACTTTTTATTCTTATTCTAGAAATATAACTAAAAAGACTGTTTTCTAATTCTTTTTTTTGCATTTTATCACCCCTCATAAAATTTTATCATGAAATTAGTTTTATATCAAACTTTTTTTTGCTAAAAAAAATAACCAAAGAAAACTTTGGTTATTTTATATTATTTATTAAATAAATTAATTAGTCATTGTATCCATTTGGATTGTTACTTTGCCATCTCCAAGAGTCAGCACACATTCTATCTAAATCGTATTTTGCTTCCCAACCTAATTCATTTTTAGCTTTTGTTGCATCAGCATAACACATTGCAACATCTCCTGGTCTTCTATCAACAATTTTATATGGTATTTCATGTCCACACGCTTTACTGAAAGCTTTTACCATATCTAAAACACTATATCCTTTTCCTGTTCCTAGGTTATATGTTACTAATCCTGGGTTTGTTTCTAATTTTTCTAATGCTTTTAAATGTCCTAAAGCTAAGTCTACAACGTGGATATAATCTCTTACTCCTGTTCCGTCGTGAGTTGGATAATCATTTCCATAAACACTTAGGATTTGTAATTTTCCAATAGCTACTTTTGTTATATATGGCATTAAGTTATTTGGAATACCATTCGGTTCTTCCCCAATTTTTCCACTTTCGTGAGCTCCAACTGGATTGAAGTATCTTAAAATTGCAGCATTTAATGTAGGATCTGCTTTAGATATATCTCTTAGCATATCCTCTATCATTAATTTTGTACTTCCATAAGGATTTGTTGTGCTTAATGGGAAGTTTTCTAAGATTGGACAAGTATGTGGATCTCCGTATACTGTTGCTGATGAACTAAATACAAAATTACGTACTCCATATTTTTTCATTACATTTAAAACTACTAAAGTATTTACTAAGTTATTTGTATAATACTCCAATGGTTTAGCTACTGATTCTCCAACAGCTTTAAATCCTGCAAAATGTATAACTGAATCTATTTTATTCTCTTTAAATACTTTTTCAAAGTTTTCTTGATCAAGAATATTTACTTTATAAAACTTAGGTCTTTTTCCTGTGATTTCTTCTATTCTGTCTATAACTTTTTCTGAACTATTGCTTAAATCGTCTACTATTACAACTTCTTTTCCAACATTTAATAGTTCTACCACTGTATGACTTCCTATATAACCTGCTCCACCTGTTACTAAAACTGCCATATAATCACCTCATTAATATTATTTTACTTTCATTTTCAATTAATTATACCTTATTTATTATTTTTTTCAAACAACATAAATTTATTTTTTATAAACTTATTAAATTTTTTTTAAAAAGCTATAATTTTTTGACCATTTTTACAAAATTATATATACTTTCTTCTAAAACATAAGGATAATCTTTAAAAGATGAAAAGCCTACATGTCCACCATATTTGGGAGCTTCAAAAGTAATATTTTTATTTCTTTTACTCTCTTCAAATGGATAACAACCTTCCCCCATCATAGGATCATCTAATGGTGTCAAAATATAGGTAGGAACTGGTATATCAACTATATTTTGTTTACTGCTAACCTTTTGATAATAATCTCTTGCACCATTAAATCCAAAAAATTTTCCTGTGTATGCCTCATCAAATTCTTCTATATTTTTTGCATTTTTTATCTTTTCAATATCTATTAAATTATGCCATTCCTTATGAGAGTCATATTTTCTTTGACACTTGATTTTTAACTTTGTTAAAAATCTTTTACAGTAAACTTTATTTTCTGGGCTGTTTATTCTCTTATTAGAAGATATAAAATCACAAGGGGGAGAAACTGCAAACCCACATATTAAATTATTTGGTAATTTTTCAGTTCCTAAATATTTTAAAACTATATTTCCACCTAAACTAAATCCACCTACAACTATCTCTTTATAGTTTTTTCCCTTTTCTTCTATCACAAGTTTTAAATCCTCAATCATTCCTCCATGATAAGCATAAGGTTTTAAATTTTCCTCTGTACATCCTCTATAATTTAATGCAATAATATCCCAATTTCTCTCTGAGAAATATTTTGCATGAGCTTGTATATATTTACTTTTAGAACTTCCTTCCAAACCGTGACATAAAATTAATAATTTTTTATTTCCATTTTTTATCCAATCAATATCTATAAAATCACCATCATAAGTAGTTACTCTTTCTCTTTCATTATAATCTACTTTTATTTTTCTAAATAAAGTTGGATAACAAGTATTTATATGTTTAAATTTAAATAACCAATTTGGTTTATA
>NZ_JARHZE010000016.1 GCF_029258315.1 Fusobacterium sp.
TTTTTGACTTAAGCAATAATTTAATTAGTATAAGTATACTACTTGATTATCAAATAATCAACTATTTTTGATAAAAAAAAAGACAGATTACTCTGTCTTTAAATTTACTAATTAATTTATATTATAATGCAGCTTTTGCAGATTCTGCTAATTTTGCAAATCCTTCAGCATTGTTTAAAGCCATATCAGCTAAAACTTTTCTATCTAAAAGGATTCCAGCTTTTTTAAGACCATTCATAAATGTAGAGTAAGTCATTCCGTTTAATCTTGCTCCAGCGTTTATTCTTATGATCCATAATTGTCTCATTTTTCTTTTGTTAACTTTTCTATCTCTTGTAGAGTAAGCCATAGCTCTCATAACAGCTTGTTTAGCTTGTTTTATAACGTCACCAGATGCTCCTCTAAATCCTTTAGCAGCTTTTAAAACTTTTTTATGTTTTCTTCTTCTTACTATTCCAGTTTTAACTCTCATTATTATCCTCCTCTAATTTATCTATTCCCGAAAATCGATTATCTTCCTACTCCGTATGGTAATAATCTTACCATAGCTGTTTTGTGAACGTTATCTAAAATTACAAAGTCTTTTTTCATTCTATTTTTTCTTTTTCTAGTTTTTTTAGTTAATATATGGCTTTTTCCTGAGTGTTTAGCAACATATTTCCCTTTTCCTGTTACTTTGATTCTTTTAGCTGTTCCTCTATGAGTTTTCATTTTTGGCATTTTTGTGTTCCTCCTCTCAAATTACAAACCTATTTTTTTAATGATAACAATAAATGCTTTTGTGCATCTTTATATCTTTTTTCAACTTCAGCAAATCCATCAAATTTACTTGCTACATCATCAAGAAGTTCAATTCCCATATCTTCGTAGCTTCTTTCTCTTCCGAATTGTACTAAAGTAACTTTAACTTTATTATCTTTTTCTAAGAATTTTTTGATACTATTTATTTTTGTTTCTAAATCGTGAGTATCTATTCTTGTTCTTAATTTTACTTCTTTAACAACAACTTGTTTTTGCTTTTTCTTAGCATCTTTAGCTTTTCTTGTTTGCTCATATTTATATTTTCCAAAATCCATAATTTTACAAACAGGAGGAGCAGCGTTTGGAGAAATCTCTACTAAATCAAGATTTTCTTTTCTAGCCACCTCTAAAGCCTCATTAGCTGTCATTATCCCTAATTGTTCACCAGAATTAGAAATTATTCTAAATTCTTTACCTTTTATTTTTTCATTAATTCTAATTTTGTCAGAAATAGCCGACACCTCCTAAAATAAAATCGTTATATAAAAAAACGAGGTCACACTAACCCCGTTATAAAATCAAAATAATTATTATTTTAATTACTCATAACCTTATAAAAGCTTAAGCCTGTAAGGTGAGAAACGGGTGTTTCTTCTTTTCTTCATTAACTTAATCAGTATACTATATTTTTCTTTTTTTGTCAAGAAATTTTATTAAAAAAATCTATATCTTCCAATTCTTTTTCATTAAAAATTTCAAAACAATAGGTGTCATCAAGATTTTGTTTTATTATTTTTTTTCCTCCAATATCTCCTCTTAATTTTTTTAAGCCCTCAACATATTTTTGAGAAAAAATACAGGGATTTCCCATTCTTCCTTTAAAGGATAAAGTTCCTATCTCTTTTGATTGTTTAAAAAAACTTTCTATAAAATTTTTTAAAGTAAGAAATTTCATATAAGGTTGATCACAAACCATAAACATTATATAGTCAGATTTATTTTTTTCCCACTCTTTTAATCCTAAAATAAGTGAGGAGGAAATTCCATCCTCACTTTTAAAATTTTCAACATATATCATTTTTTTATTTTCAATATAATTTTTTATTTCACTATATTTTGAAACAACTACTATGTTTTCTATCTCTTTATTAAAATGTTCCTTTAATTTTTCAACTAAATCCACAGAGTACTCAAACATTCTTTTGCCATCTATTTTATATAAAAGTTTATTACTTCCAAATCTCTTACTATTTCCAGCACAAAGTAAAATTATTTGAAGTTTCATTATAATTTTTTCATTCCCATATAAACTTTTTCTGGAGTTATTGGTAATTCTCTTATTCTTACTCCAACAGCATTATAAACAGCATTAGCAATAGCAGGTGATGAAGTATTTATAACAACCTCTCCTATTGATTTTATTCCAAATGGACCACTTGGTTCATAGCTACTTTCAAAGTCAACTTCAACAGTACCTACATCCATTCTTGTTGGTATTTTATACTGCATAAATGATTGTGTCTGTAAATTTCCTCTATCTGTATAAACTACATCCTCATATAATGCCATTCCTATTCCTTGAACTATTCCTCCCTCTGCTTGAATTTTTGCAAGATTTGGATTTACAACAGTTCCACAGTCAACAACAGCTTTATAATTTATAAGTTCAACCTTTCCTGTTTCTTTATCAACTTCAACCTCTGCTATACCTACCATATAAGGTGGTGGAGAGACCTTTGAAGAATGTGATTCACTAGCATATAGGATATTATTGTTATTACATAGTGCTTTGTTTGCTAAATCTTTTATAGAAATTTCTTTTTTGTTTTCTAAATCATATACCCTTTTTCCGTCAAACTCAACATCTTCAATCTTAGATCCAATATACTGAGCCCCTACTGTTTTTATCTTTTCTATTAATTTCTCACAAGTTTTTACAACTGCCATTCCTGTTAAATATGTTGTACTTGAAGCATAAGATCCAGAATCATATGGAGATACATCTGTATCAACTCCCTGAGTTACTATATTATCAACACTACACTCTAAACATTCAGCAGCTATTTGAGCGAGTACAGTATCACAACCTGTTCCCATATCTGTTGCTCCTACCATTAAGTTATAAAATCCATCATCTCCAACTTTAATAGCAACTGATCCTATATCTATATTAGTTATTGAAGATCCTTGCATAGAAAATCCTAAACCTACTCCTCTAACTTTTCCATTTCCCATATCACGACAAGGATATTTATTATCCCAGTCTATCATCTCTTTTGCTCTTGCTAAACACCTATCAAGGGCACAACTATTGGCAGTTTCTCCATAGTAAGCTGGCATGAAATCTCCCTCTCTTACCATATTTTTCTCTCTTAACTCTATTGGATTCATCCCTAATTTTTCTGCCAATTCATCAATTATTGATTCTATTGCAAATATTCCTTGAGTAGCTCCATATCCTCTATAAGCTCCAGCAGACATAGTATTTGTATAAACTACATCAAAAGAAAATCTATATGATTTTGCTTTACTATATAAAGGTATAGATTTATGTCCACTAAGTCCAACTGTTGTAGGTCCATGTTCTCCATAAGCTCCAGTATTTGAAAGTGTGTATAAATCAATAGCTTTTATTACTCCATCTTTAGTAGCTCCAATCTTTACAGTTACTTCCATCTCATGTCTTGGGCTTGAAGCTGTTTGATTTTCCTCTCTAGTAAATATTAATTTTGAATTTCTTCCAGTCATATAAGTTACAAAAGCTGGATAAACTTCTACAATAGCACTTTGTTTAGCTCCAAATCCTCCACCTATTCTTGGTTTTATAACTCTTACTTGAGATTTAGGAATATCTAATGCATTAGAAACTATTCTTCTTACATGGAAAGGTATCTGTGTTGAAGAAACAATATTTAATCTTCCAAACATATCCTTTGTGGCATAAGCTCTAAATGTTTCCATTGTAGCTTGTTGGTTTGCTTTTGTATGATAACTATTTTGTAATACAACATCACACTCTTTAAAAACTTCTTCAATATTTTCATCTCCATCAACTGCATGAGAACATAGGTTTCTTTTATTATCTGCACCTACTGGACAAAGAGATTTCCAGTTTTCTTCTGGATGTATCAAAATTTTATTATCCTTAGCTTTTTTAAAATCTAAAATAGATTCTAAAACTTGATATTTTACTTTTATTAATTTCATAGCCTTTTCAACTGCTTTTTCATTTTCTCCAGCAATTATGGCTACTACATCTCCAACATATCTAAGTCTTTTATCTAAAATCAATCTATCATATGGACTTGGCTCTGGATAAGTTTGTCCTGCCATAGTAAATCTTTTATTTGGCACATCTTTATAAGTAAAAATACTATGTATCCCCGGAACTTTTTTAGCTATTTCTACATTTATTTCTTCTATTAAAGCATGAGCATGAGGACTTCTTAAAAGTTTTATCACTAAACAATCACTTGGAGCAATATCGTCAGTATACACAGGCTTTCCTGTTACTAATGCCATTGCATCTTTTTTTATAACTGAAGTATTTATAACTTTCATTATTTTATCCCCCCTTTTTTATAATCTAAAAATTTTTTTACTGCTCTAAATTGTCCCATATATCCAGTACATCTACATAAATTTCCTACCAAATATTCTTTTATATCTTCATCAGTAAATTCTTTTAACTCTCTTACCATTGCAAGTACATTCATTATAAAACCAGGATTACAATACCCACATTGATCTGCTCCCTCTTCTGCCATAAATTTTCCAAACTCTTTTGCCTCTTCTTGTAGCCCCTCAAGAGTTGTTACTTTTTTTCCATTTGCTCTAACAGCTAAAACAGTACAAGAAAGAACTGGTTTTTCATCTATCCAAAGGGTACAAAGTCCACAGTTTGATGTTTCACAACCTCTTTTTACACTTAAACACCCTTTACTTCTTACATATTCAAGTAATGGAGTATCTGGTTCTATTTCATCTTCTATTTTTTTCCCGTTAAGCCAAAAATTTATTTTCATTATTTCTCCTCCACTAATTTTTTTAAAGTTCTTTTTACTAAAATTTCTGTAAGATGTTTTCTGTATTCTCCACTTGCTCTCATATTATTATCAAATTTTAAATTTCCGCTAACATATTTTGCAAATCTTTCAATACTCTCCTCTGAAAAATCTTCCAAGGTATTTTCAACTATCTTAGCTTTATATGGTCTTGCTCCAATACTTGCAAAAACTTTTTTATCTTCTAATAAAGCTACCCCGCAAGTTAAAACTGGAAAATCTGTCGCTTGATTTCTAAAAGAAGAATATCCAACTTTTCTTTTAGATTTTTTTATAATAATATTTACTAAAATATCATCATCGTACTTCATATCTATAAATTCTTTTAACGATATAATTCCACCTTTATACATCTCCACATAAGAATCTAAAGTAAGTAGTGATGTTAATATATCTGAAAATCCAAATCTACTATAAATACTTCCACCTATTGTTACACTATTTCTAAATTGTACCCCAACAATATGTTTTAAACTTTCTTTTATAGCTCCATCTGTTAATTTTTCTAAAGATTCATTTTTTTCTATCTCTCTTA
>NZ_JARHZE010000021.1 GCF_029258315.1 Fusobacterium sp.
TTTATCTAATAAAAATCTCTAATATTCAAATTCTTCCTTTATTTATCATTAATTTTTTTATTTTCTTATAAGTTATAATTTTTTAATTTCTATCTACACCTACTTAAAAATAAAAATTTTTATATTTCTCCTGTAAAAAATTAAATAATATTAAAAAATATTTATTTAATTTTTTTAATTCAAAATCTTCCCAATATTAATTTTTAAATTTTTTTACTTTTAAGATTTTATCCGCCATCATATTAAAAATTAATTTATAATTTTTCTAATAATTAAAAAAACTCAGTTGTAAAATTACAACTGAGTTTAAATAGTTTATTATATTATAAACTTTCAGCAAAAGCTTGTAATGAAGTTCTTGCTTGTCCGAAGTCAACCATTTGTTGGTCAAATCCAAATTTAATATGAGGTAATCCAGCTTCATCAAGAGCTTTTCTTAATGATGGATATTCTAATTCTTCTGGGTCACAGAATTGCATCATTGCGATTACTACTCCATCAGCTCCAGCATCTTTAGCTTTTCTTGCTACATATTTAGGACGCTCTTCAATTTTTGGATCGTATAATATTGTATCGTTATCTTGGTTAGCAAATTGTACTGCTAAAGCTCTGATAGGATCTTCTATATCCATTGGAACATCTGTTGTGAATGCTCTTGATTCATGAGCGATATCATCAGCAACAATAGCTATTTTATATTCATCAAATAATGCTAATAATTTAGGATTATCCATAATAATTCCTGATGTAAGAACTTTAACTCCATTCCATTTTACTTCTGGTAATTTAGCTAATTCTGCGTTTAATTCTTTTAACATAGCTGTATGCTCATCTTTTAACATAAAGAAAGCACTTTTTAAAACAGCAGATCTATTTACTGCAGATACAGCTTCTGGATGTTTTCCAGCTAATTTAACAAATTCTCTTCTTGTTGCTCTACTTTCATTATAAACTCTGAAAGCTTCGAACATTTTTTCATCTTCAATTTTATGTCCAGCTATCTCTTCTAATTGTCCTTTTACTCTGCTGAATTCATGCATAGTAAATTTAATTCCATATTCAGGTTTTCTGTTTTGTGGATGAGCTAAGAACATAAATGGTAAATGAGGTATAGCTACTTTAAAGTTTTGTGATAATGGACGTAATGTATCACACATAGATGATAAGATTACTCCTGATAATCCATCAAATTTTCCTTCTAAAGCCATTTCTAAGTTCATTTGAGCTATTGTACAATAGAATGATGCAAAATATTCTTTTGCTCTACTGATTGTTCCGTGAGTTCCCCAAACACCAAATGGAACCATTCCTGAAGCATAAACTATTTCTTCTGGAATATAGTATGGGAAACATCCTATTATTTTTTTACCTTCTGCTTTATATTTTGCCATTTGTTTTTCTGGATTGTATGCAATTTCTCTAAAATTATTTAATAATTCCTCAACTCTAGTCATTATTTGTCTCCTCCCTCTTTAGCAGCTTCTCTTTTAGCCTTATTTGCTTCCATAACTTCAAATAGTCCTTCAACACGAGTTCTATATTGTTCGTCAGAGAAGTTTCTAGGGTCAGCTTGGTCTCCGTCAAATCCAGCTACTGCTACTCCTAAATCTTTACGGAATCTTCTTTCCATTTCAGGCATATATCCACTCCATGGTTTACAACTTCTGTTGTAGTGAACTAATATTCCATCTACATGGTTTTCTTTACATAAAGTTTCTCTCCACTCAACACCTTTTTCTAAACAAACTGAGTTTGGTGCAACACAGTAAGCTCTCATTAATTCGTCCATATTATTGTAAACGAATCCGAATGCTGGTGCATAAACAACTGCTGTTGTATTGATTCCTTTCTCTTTTAATGGTGCAAATAATTTTTGTAATTGTGGCCAACAAGGGATTCCTTCAAACATTATTCTATAGTTTTCTTCATATTTCCAAGTTGATTTTCCTGATTTTACATTTTCTTCTAACTCTTCTGCTAGAGCTTCAAAAGCTAAAGCTGTTGATTTTTTAGCACGAGCTGTAACTATATCAGCCATGTGGTTGAATAAGTCGAATCCAGCGAAAGGAGATGGTTTATATTGTAAGTAAGAACATACTTTTAACCAAGCTTTTGCTGAACGATTAGCATTTTCACAAGCTTCTTCGAATTTTTTTGGATCCATTTTACGACCAGCTATTTTTTCTAATTTTTCGATAGCTTCATCGAATTGTCCTCTTAAGTAATCTACTTGAGCTTGGCTTACTTCTTTAGTATTGCTATAAGGTACGTCTATCATTATTAATGGAATGTTATGCATTCTTGCAATGTTTTCATACCATTTTGTCATACAGTTACAAATGTTGTTACAACATAATACGAAGTCTGGTTGAGGCATTGGTTTTTCATCTGCTTCATAACCTGCTGCGTATGCTAAGTTTATTCTTGTATAAGCACAGATATCGTTATCAAATCCCATAGCTTCTGCATGTTCACACATTCTTTCTCCACCATGTTTTGCTCCTATAGCTGCTGCTTGGTTTTCTGGATAAACTAATTTTAATCCTAAAGCTTCACAAATTTCTGAAGGGAATTTAGATGATGACCAACCTACTGGCTCACCGTTTCTTTTTGCTTCCCATGCTGCTTGATATACTTCTTTTTCTACTAACTCTCTAAGAACAACCTTAGCTGGTTTTTTTTCTTCTACTGGCTTATTTACTTCGCTCATTCTATTCACTCCTTTGTATTTTTTGATATGCAAATAATGCTGCTCCTATAGCTCCTGTAAATTGAGTTAAAGGTGAAGTCTTAACTTCTTTCCCTAACTCTTCAGACATTGCTAAAACAACTCCACCATTTAAAGCAACACCACCTGTCATAACTAAATCGTCTTCTAACCCTACTCTTTTTGCTAGTCCTCCAACTCTTCCAGCAACTGAACGATGGATTCCTCTTATTATATCTCTTTTATCTGTTCCTTTTGCTAATTGGGAAATAACTTCTGATTCAGCAAAAACTGTACATGTAGAACTGATACTTACATCTTTTGTTGATTCTGCAGATAAATGTTGAAGATCACTTACTTTTACTTCTAGAACTTTTGCCATTACATCTAAGAATCTTCCAGTTCCAGCAGCACACTTATCGTTCATTACAAAGTTTATTAAAACTCCTTTAGGACCAACTTTTAAAACTTTTGCGTCTTGTCCTCCAATATCAATTACAGTTTTTACATTAGGAAACAGATAATTAGCTCCTTTTGCATGACAACTTAACTCACTCATTTGGTAATCTGCCCATTCTAAAAGAGAGTTACGTCCATATCCTGTTGCTAATACACAAGCTATATCTTCTCTTTTTAACCCAGCTTGTTTTGTTACTTCTTCTATAACTCTTGCTGGACCACTTGTTCCTGCTCCTACATTAATAACGGCTTTACTGATAATTTCTTTTCCATCTTTTAGTATAACACTTTTAGATGCAGTAGAACCTATATCAATTCCCATTGTGTACATTAAAATCCTCCGTTTCCTTGCACTTAAAAAAAATTATTTATTTCTTATATATACTTTTAAACTCATATATATTAAAAATCTAAGTCTGATAATACAACAATATTTCACCTCTGACGAAGTGAAATATTGTTTATTTTTAATTTATAAAATTATTATCTTTTTGTGTAGCTATCAAAATCACGAGTTGATCTTGGAAGTAACATTTGATGGAATGCACAGATTCCTTTTGGATTTTGATAAGCAGATTCTACGAATGCCTCAATATAAGGACGAAGCATAGTCATATCAACTATTTCATCTACCATTCCAGTTTCAGCACAAGCTTTTGGTCTTGATTCTCCGTGGAATTTAGCGATTAATTCGTTCATTTTATCTATTGTAGGTTGTAAATCTTTTCCTGCTTTTTTATCTTTAACTAATTTTCTAGAGTACATAGCTATTGCTGCTGTTTCCCCGTTCATTACATACATTTCAGTTGCTGCTGTTCCAATTGAGAAAGCGTTAGTGTTGTTTCCTTGTGGTCCTCCTAATACATAGTGAGCTGCAGCACTTCCTTTTCTTAATGTAATTTCAAATTGAGGAACATCTGTATTTTCAATAGAGTAGATTAGTGATTGTCCTAATCCTAGTAATTCTGCCTTTTCAGCTTCGTCACCAACATCTATTCCTGTTGTATCTTGTACCCAAACAATAGGTAATTTGTCTCTTCCGCAAAGAGTAACAAATTCGTTCATTTTAATTAATCCTTGACGATATAATTTTCCTCCGATTCCTATTGCATTTTCTCTATATTCAGGATATTTCATTAATAGTCCTTGTGCGTTTGCTACAACTCCTACTAATAATCCATTTATCTTAGCTGTTCCTGCTATTATTTCAGGTCCAAATCCTTTTTTGTATTCAACAAATTCTGAGTTATCAAATAAACGAGCTAGAACTTCATACATATCGTAAACTTTCTTTTGATTTAAAGGAACAATTGAATATAAGTCTTCAGCTGAATATTTAGGTGGTTTTGGAGTGTCTACTCTAAAGAATTCTAAGTTGTATGAAGGTAACATATCAATGTATTTTTTAATTCCTTCTATTACTCCTAACTCTTCTTGGTAAACTTCTCTCATAAATCCTGTTTCATTGAAATGGATTGAAACAGATCCTGGAGGATTTTGTTTTCCTGCATTCATTGTATTTTGAATGATTTGTTCAGCATCTTCCATTTCGATGTGTCCCTTAGGGTTCATTCCTCCTACGATTCCTGCTCCTCCAACTGCCATATTAGCTTTTCTATGAGCAATTATTAATGTTGGACTGATACTGTGGTATCCTCCACCAGCTGGGTTAGTTCCATATATTCCTACGATTACTGGAATTCCTAATTTTTGTAATTCAGCATTTCTGAAGAATGGAGTTCCTCCACCTCTTCTGTTAGGATATACTTTCTCTTGCTCTGTAAATTTAACTCCACTACAGTTTAATACATAAACTAAAGGAATTCTTAGAGTTTTTGCTGTATCAGAAGCTCTTAATAAGTTGTCTGCTTGTCCTGCAACCCAAGCTCCTGCTAATTTTTTATTATCAGAAGCAACGATTACTGCCCATTTACCATTGATTCTTCCTAATCCTTTTACTATACCAGTAGAACCATTGTCATTTCCTTCTGGGTTATATATAGTATTTAATGGACACCAAGTTCCTTTATCTACTAATGCTGCTATTCTTTGTAAAGCTGTCATTTGTCCTGATTCATTTAATGATTCATCTGAACGTCCTTCAGCTTGTACAGTTTTTATCGCTTCATGTATATCAGTTTCAATTGCTTTTAAAGCTTCCATATTTTCATTATTTACTGCTGCTACAGGTTTTCCTATTGTAGGCATATTTTGAAAATATTTTGGCATTGAATAATTATTCATTTATTTCCTCCTGATTTTTCTACTTTTAAAGATATCTAAAATTATTTAGCTTCTTCTACTGGAACTTTTATAAATGCTTGACCTGGGTCAATTTCTTCTCTTATCATTTTTATTACTTCTGGAGATGGAGCTTCTAATAATACAGCTCTTGAAACATCTATATCAAATCCTGTATTTTCTAATACATCTTCTGGAGATGAAGTTGGATAGTATCCAGCTAAGTACATTCTCTTAGTTTCTTCATCGAATTTTAAGATTCCTCTATCTGTAACTACCATTATTGGTCCTCTGTTTCCAGGTAATCCTGCTCTTTCACGACCACCAGGTCCGTCCATCCATCCTGGAGAAGTTACATAGTCTACTTTATTTATAAATCTTCTTTTTTCATGTTGCATCATTATTATTGTATTTGCATAAGTTGCAATTCCGTTTGCTCCTCCTGAACCAGTAAATCTAGTTTTTGGATGGTTATAGTCTCCTATTGAAGTTGAGTTAACGTTTCCATATGGGTCTATTTGAGCTCCTCCGATGAAAGCTACTAATCTTGACTCATCATGTAACCATTCATTTGCTTCGAATCCTATGAAACGAACGTTTGGCCATTGTACAGCACAATGTGCCATGAATCTACTATCTCCAACACTTCTTGGTACTTCTATTGGATTACAATCCATAAGTCCACTTTCTACTATTATGTTACATTCAGGTGCAAATACTTTCTTAGCAACAGAAGCTCCGATTAAAGGTAACCCTGTTCCAACTATAACTATTTGTCCATTTTTTATTTGTTTAGCAATTGTTACTGCTTGCATTTCTTTATTTGTATAATTAGTATAATCTGCCATTTCTATCTTACCTCCTCAGCTTTTTTTGCATATCCTAATCCAGGAACTATATTTAAGTTTACTAAACGAGATGCTCCTAATTTATTTAGGTAAGCTTCGTGAGTTGGCACATCATAAACCCATTCTTTTAAGAATGCTTCAAAATCTTCTTGAGTTTTACTTGCTACGTCATATACTTTTAAGAAGCTGTTATCATAGTCGTAGAATCCATAACATTGAGTTGGGTGAGCTCCATATGGTGCATGAACTACTGCGTCAACACAGAATCCAGGGATTGAGTTTTTAGTTGGATCTAAACGAATTTCTTCGTTGCTTACTACTTGCTCACAAGTTACTATACAACGTTTTGCTGCAATAGCGATATCTACGTCGTGGAATTCGTCACCTAATATTGAACAAGTTCCATCTGGAGATGCTTGTTGTACGTGAATTATAGCTAAGTCTATTTCAGGTACTGGTACTGCAACTACTTTTTCTCCTGGTTTGAATGGATTTTCTACATAAACAAATTTATCATCTGGTAATTTGTCTATTGTTTTTCTTACTTCTTTAGAAATTCCCCATTTATTTACTAGGTCTGTTCCCATCATTAAACGAACTGGTAAATATGGTAATCCTAATGATGCAGCGTGTAACATTAACATGATAACGTCTTGAGAGTAGTCTTCCATGTTTAATTTACCTTGCTCATACCAAGCTCTGAAACGTCTAGATACGTTTGTTACTCCTGAGTTAGCTGTATAACAGTTAATATAAGCTTTTACTCTTCCAGCTCCTATTAACATATCCCAGTCTCCACCAGCAGGTCCTGATTCTCCTACAAAATCTTTAAATCCTTGTCTTAAGATTTCATAAACTAATGCATATGGTTTTCTATTAGTAGTGAATCCTCCTATTACCATATGATCTCCATTTTTGACATATTTTGCTACAGCGTCTTTTAAAGACATTATTTTACTTTCCACGTCAAAAACCTCCTTAAAATATTTTTATTTTGTTTTATTCAATAATTTATTATTTTCCAAATACCATCATAAAGAATCCTGCTGCAACTGCTGATCCTATAACTCCTGCAACGTTTGGTCCCATAGCATGCATTAATAGGAA
>NZ_JARHZE010000025.1 GCF_029258315.1 Fusobacterium sp.
GAATTTGTAAAACTGATGAAAGAGGATACTTTACTGATATAGTTGAAACTTATGAAATTATAAAAAAAGAGGGTCGTGCTTTTACTGGAGATAAAGAGATAGATATTAATTCTAATGTATCTATGAATATGTGGGGACTTACTCCTGAATTCCTTGATCTTTTAGAAGTTGGTTTTAAAGAATTTTTCTCTACAATCGAAGGAAAAGAATTAAAAGCTGAATATCTATTACCAAGTTATATTGGAGAACTTTTAGAAAAAAATTTAGTTTCTGTAAAAGTTTTAGAAACTTCTGACAAATGGTTTGGAGTAACTTATAAAGAAGATAAAGATTTTGTAATATCATCTTTTAAAGAATTAATTAAAAAAGGTGAATACTCAACTGATCTTTTCAGTGATCTATTAGATAAAAAAATCTAGGAATTAACCTAGATTTTTTTATTTTTTATTAACTTCTTTCAATACCTCTCTTGTAGGTTCCTTTATTATTGCTACAAACATTCCTAAGCCTAATCCTAAAATTATTCCAAGTATAACTATAAGACTTCCATTTAGTTTTGATTTATCAAAATCTATATTTTCAATATTTAAAGCCACTGCATTATCTTTTTCTATCATCTCTTTAAAAGATTGCATCTTTTGCATATCTTTATAATTATTTTCTAACTGTTCTTTATTTTTACTTATCTCTGCATTTAATACTGGATCTAAATAACCTATATTCTCAGATATATTTTCAGTTATACCCTTATGTTTTTCTACAAGAGTTTTTATTTTTTCATCTAATGTTTTAGCCTCTTCTTTTAAAACATTTATTTTTTCATCTAACTCTTTTATTTTCTCATCCGCTCTTTCTTTTAATAGATTATTTATATCATTATTAAGGTTATCTATCTTTTCTCCAAGTTGTTTTTCTACTACAGCCAACTCTTTTTCCTTAGTAATATCCTTATACTCATATTCTTTTTCAAAAAGTGTTTTTAAATCACTGAACTCATTATAATAGCTTTCCTTATTTTCTACTTTTTTTAATTCACTAGATAAAAGCCCTGTTTGTTGAATATGATTAAGTATCTCTTTTTTTAAATCTTCTTGATATAAAGGAATCTCTTGAACATATTTATCTGCTTTTATTATAGCCTTATATTTTCTTGGCAAACTTTCCTTATAGATAGCAAAACCAAAAGCGATTAAGGTTACTATTAAAGTTATTATCCCTATAAGTTTTCTTTCCTTTACTATTGTTTTTAATAGATCAACTAAATCTATTTCATCCTCATCTTCATATCTTTCTTTTAAATTATAATTTTCCATTTTTCATCCCTAAACAATTATCTTAAAGATTATATCTTTTTTTACTTAAAATTTCAATATTTTTTTAAATTATAATAAAAAAACTACTGTAATTTCTATATAAAAATAAAAATTACAATAGTTCTCAATTAATCTTTGTAATATAACTTATCTGAAAAATTTTCACTAATTTTAAATTTTACATATTTTCTTGGTTTTGTCTGTATCTTACTTGAATAATCCTTAAGATCCAAAACCTCTCTCGCCTTAGTTTGTTTCACCTCAAAAGAGCCCACATTTCTAAATATAAGTTCATTATCCACAGTCAAAGCATATTTAAAAGTTTTTAAAAATCTTTCAATCTCCTCTTTAGCTACCTTCTCGTCCTCAATAGAATTTTGTTCCATATAGATTTTAACAAAATCTTTTTTTATCACTAGAAACCAACTCCTACATAGTCAAGTCCTAAACTATCTGCTACCTCTCTGCAAGTAACTCTTTCATTCATTATATTTATTCCACCTAAAAGTTCTGGATAAACAGCACAAGATCCTTTTAAACCTTTAGAGGCTATCGTTCTTGCATATTTTAATATAGAGTTTTCCACAGAAATAGTTGAAGTTGATGGGTAAGCTCCTGCCATATTACCAACACAATAATGTACAACTCCATCTACTATATAAGTAGGATCTTCTAAAGTTGTTATCTTAGAAGTTTCAAAACATCCACCTTGATCTATTGCTACGTCTACTAAAACACTTCCATTTTGCATACTATTTATATATTTTTTAGTAACTAAACAAGGTGTTTTTCCTCCCGGTATAAGTACAGTCCCTATTAAAAGGTCTGCCTCAGCAACAGCTTTTTCTATATTTCTTGGTGTAGAGTATAGTGTAGTTATTTGACTTTTATAGTTATCATCAAGGTATCTTAATTTATTTACATCAATATCAATAGCAGTAACCTCTGCCCCCATACCAAAGGCCGTCTTTATAGCACTTTGTCCAGCTACTCCAGCTCCAAGTACAACAACTTTTCCTCTCTCTACTCCGGGTACTCCACCTAAAAGTTTTCCCTTTCCACCATTATTTTTTTGAAGATAAAAGCTTCCAACCTGTACAGCCATTCTTCCAGCCACCTCTGACATAGGAGATAGTATAGGTTTTCCACCATCATTTAAGATAATAGTTTCAAAGGCAACACAAGTAGCCCCAGTAGCCACCAATTCAACTGTATCTTCTTTATGAGCTGCAAGGTGAAGATATGCACATAAAATATGATGAGGTTTTATACATTTAATCTCTTCCCTTACAGGTCTTTCAACTTTTATTATTAGTTTTGCTTTTTCGTAAATCTCTTCATTTTTATCTACCATTATAGCCCCACTAGAGATATACTCTTCATCGGTGATCCCAGCCCCTATTCCAGCACCTTTTTGGACATATACTTCGTTACCATCTAATACTAATTGTCCAACACCAGCAGGAGTCATTCCAACCCTACTTTCAATATTATTTTTTTCCTTTGGTATTCCAATTTTCATATATATCCTCTTTCCTCCAAACTTACAATTATGTATCTTATACAAATTCCTTCATTAATATATATAATACCATAGCATCATAAAATTAAAAAGTCAATGATTTTTTTATTTTCCGAATTTTATGACTAATTTTTAACCTTTTAAATTATATTAGTTTTACACTTTAGATTTTTTTAAATTTTTAATTTTATTATACGTTTTTTATATATTTTATAAATCATAATTTTCAAAAAAATATTATAACTTTATTTTATTTTTTCTTAATTTTATACTATAATATGTATAATTAACATATTTGGTGGTGGTTTATGAAAAGAATATTATTTTTTATTTGCATTTTATTTTTACTTACTTTTGTTATAGCAACAAAATTTACAATTGGATCTATTATTCTTGGGATCTATTTAGTTCTTTCTGTTATTTCTATGAAAAAAAGTATTACTTTAGATGAAATAATAGATATATCTATACTCTATGGAAAAAAATCCAGTCTTGTTATAATACTTTTTGTTTTTATAGGTGCTTTGTCAGCTATGTGGATGGCATCTGGTACTATACCTGGACTTGTTTATTATGGACTTAAATTTATTAATCCAAATATATTCTTATTTTTTGTTTTTATTATAAGCTGTATTATATCTACTATATTGGGAAGTGCTTTTGCATCTACTGGTATAATTGGGGTAGCTCTTATGGCTATAGCTAAGACAAGTGATATTAATCTAAGTCTTGTAGGTGGAGCTATAATCTCTGGAGTTTATTTTGGAGATAGATGGTCACCTATATCTGTAAGTGCTAATCTTGTTTCATCTCTTACTGGGATAAATATTTATACAAATTTAAAAAATATGATAAGATCTACTATTGTCCCTCTTCTATTATCAAGTGGGATATATCTTGTACTTTCTAGAATATATACTTTAGACATTACAGAAAACCTTTTACCAAATATGATACTTTCAAATTATAATCTTGATGTAAGATTTATATTTTTACCTCTGATCGCCATTATACTTTTATCATTCTTTAGGGTTAATGTAAAAATCTCTATGGGAATAAGTATTGGGATAGCTGGTATTTTAGCATTATTTTTACAAAATGAATCTATTAAAAATATTTTAGACTATATTGTTTTTGGATTTTATAAATTTAATGGGGGAGAACTTGAAAAAATAATAAAAGGTGGGGGTATTTTATCAATGGCAAATGCTACCTTAGTTATAGTTATCTCTTGTCTTCTTATAGGTATCCTTGAAAAAATGGAAATCCTATCTTTCTTAAAATCAAAAATTAGAAATATAGATACTAGATCTAGTTTATTTGCAAATATGTTTGGTATAGGAATTATTTCTGGAATGATCGGTTGTAACCAAACTGTATCTGTTATTATGACTGAGCAAGTTATGGAAGAGATCTATGACTCAAGAAATCTATCAAGAGAGGAGTTAACAGTTGATATTGAAAACTCTGCTGTTATTCTAAATGGATTTATCCCTTGGAATAGTTCATCTTTTGTTCCTTGTGCTATATTAGAGGTAGCATTCTATAAAGCTATACCTCTAGCTTTCTTTTTATTCCTTATACCTCTTTGTACTTTCTTAGAGTATAAATTTTTTAAAAAGTCTAAAAATTAAATTTATTTTAAAATAAAATTTTCTTTATTGTTTTAATAATCAAAAAAATATGTTATACTATAAAGTGTGATTAAAAATATATATAGGAGTTAGTTATGGAGTTTAAGCAGATTAAATATATAGATAGAAAAACTGGTAATACTTTAATTGAAAATGTTCCAGGAGAAAAGTTTTTAAAATTTTTATATTATAATCCTTTTGGTAAACTACCTCTTGAACTATTAGTTAAAAGAAAATTTTTATCTGTACTTTACGGGAAAAAAATGGATTCTAAGAACTCTTGTAAAATTATTCCAGATTTTGTAAAGGAACACTCTATAAATATGGATGAATCTATAAAACAAATAGATGATTTTACATCTTTTAATGATTTTTTTACTAGAGAATTAAAACCAAATTCAAGAAAAATCGATCAAAGAGATAGTGTTCTTGCAAGTCCCGCTGACGGAAAAGTTTTTGTAATCGAAAATATAAGTGAAAATACTAAATTTTTTGCTAAGGGAGAGGAGTTTACTTTAACAGATTTTTTTAGAAATAAAAATTTTGCTAAAAAGTATAAGAATGGTATTATGTTTATCATAAGACTTGCACCAGTTGATTATCATAGATACCACTTCCCTGCTGATGGTATGATTTCAAAATCTAAAACTATTGAGGGGGCATACTACTCAGTTTCAACTCACGCTGTAAGACAAAATTTTAGAATTTTCTGTGAAAATAAAAGAAGTTTTTCTACTTTATTTAGTGATTTTTTCAAAGATATTTGTATAGCCGAAATTGGTGCTACTATGGTTGGAGGTATAAAACAAACCTATATCCCTTACACTCATGTAAAAAAAGGTGATGAAAAGGGATATTTCTTCTTTGGTGGTTCAACTGTTATACTTTTACTTGAAAAACAACCATTTAAGATTGATGAAGATATCTTAAAAAATAGTAGAAATGGATTAGAAACAAAAGTATATATGGGAGAAAGTCTTGGATCTACTTTAAGAGTCAGAGGTGAAAAAATTTGAGGAGAAAACCCTGCTACTTCAAAAAATGGGATCTAGCCATATACCTTTTTATATTTTCACTACTTTTTTCTCTTTTTTCCTATGGGAGAACCCTTAGTAATTTAAAAGGGAATAAGGTAGAAGTCTATGTTGATAATCAATTAAAATATGTTTTTGATTTACAAGAAGATAAAAAAGAATATTTTGTTGATACTAATTTAGGGGGAGTTAATCTTGAGATTAATAAAATGAAAATAAGAGTTACCTCTTCAAACTCTCCTCTTAAAATCTGTGTCAAACAAGGTTGGATTTCAAATTCTGGAGATACCATTGTAGGTATACCAGATAGATTACTTATTAAAGTTGTGGGAACTCAAGAAACCGATGATGTAGATACTGTTATTAAATAAGGAGTTTTATTATGAACAAATCATTTGAAAGAAGACTTTTCTTTAAATTAACTGTTTTAGGAATAGTTTTAGTACTTATTCAGACTATTCTTCAAAATAATTCAGCTTTCCTAGATATTTTAAATACCTTAAAATACTATGCAAAGCCTTTTATATATGGGATTTTTATAGCGATACTTTTTAATCCTGCTGTTTCCTATATTGAAAAAAGATTTAAACTATCAAGGATAGTTTCACTTTGGACAACATTTTTTATTTTTGTTATAGTTTTAACTGGAGTTTTACTTTGGTTTATACCAAATCTTGTCCATAGTTTTGAAGATATTATCCATATATTCCCAGCTCTTCAAGATAAATTCACAATTTATTTAAGAGATATTTTTAAATTTTTAAGAGAAAAAGATCTACTTTTAATGAATGGAGCTGAGATACAAAAAGCTGTAGAAGACTTTTTTGTTTCTAATATAGAGCATATTAAAAACATTGTATTTTCTATAAGTCTTAATGTGGTTTACTGGATTGCTGAAATATTTGTATTTTTCTTAGGATTATTCCTAGCTATTTATTTTATTTTATATGAGAGATATTTTATGGGATTTTTTAGAAATTTAGTATTTTTAATTTATGATGAAAATAAGGCTCAAAAAGCTTGTGAATTTATTGTAGAGTGTAAAAATATTTTCCTTAATTATATATCAGGTAGAATTTTTGTATCTTTTATAGTTGGACTTGTTGCCTACATAGTTATGTGGTTTGGTAATGTTCCATACAATTTAATTATAGCTGTTATGATTGGGTTTGGAAATATGATTCCTTACTTTGGTTCTATTGTTGCAGGGGCTATTGCTTTTCTTTTAGTTGTATTGGTAGAGCCTATGAAAGTATGGTATATTTTCTTAGCTATGGGAATTGCCCAAGCTGTTGATGGGTATGTAGTTGGACCTCTTATCCTTAGTAAAAGTGTTGGACTTAGTTCTTTTTGGATAATTGCATCTGTAATTATTATGGGAAATATTATGGGAACTACTGGAATGTTTTTAGGAGTCCCTATATTTGCCATTTTAAAACTTATATATACAAAACTTATTAAAAAGAAGAGGGAAGAATTAAGTATTGAAGACAAAACAAATAACGATTCAAAGGAGTGTTAATGGAAGATAAAAAATATACAATTGTGGCATCTACTACAATGGGACTTGAAAGTATTGTAAGAGATGAGTGTAAAGACTTAGGTTTTGAAAATGTTCAAGCCTTTAATGGAAAGGTTGAGTTTGAGGGAACTCTTAGAGATATAGCTCGTGCTAATATCCATTTAAGATGTGCTGATAGAGTGTATATAAAAATGGGTGAGTTTAAGGCTCTATCATTTGAAGAACTTTTCCAAAAAGTAAAAAGACTTAATTGGGAAGAATTTATTGAAAAAGATGGAAACTTTATTATCAGTTGGGTAAGTGCTGTTAAATGTAAACTTTTCTCTAAGTCTGATATTCAAAGTATCACAGAAAAAGCTATAATAGAAAATCTTAAAAGAATTTATAAAATTGATAGATTTTCTAAAAAAGGAGCTAAGTTTGCTGTAAAAGTTCAAGGGAATAAAGATATATTCTCTGTTATGATAGACACAAGTGGAGTTGGACTTCATAAACGTGGATATAGAAATCTTATTAATGAGGCACCTCTTAAAGAAACTTTAGCTGCTGCCCTTGTTATGCTTACAAGATGGAAGGGTGGAGAAAGACCTTTTATAGATCCAATGTGTGGTACAGGTACTCTACCTATTGAGGCTGCTATGATAGCTAGAAATATCGCACCTGGAGTAAATAGAAACTTTGCTGCTGAAGAGTGGAAAATTTTCCCTAGAAATATGTGGATTGATGTTAGAGATGAGGCTTTTTCTCAAGAAGATTATGATAAAGAGGTTAGAATCTATGGATCTGATATAGATGGTGAAGCTATAAAAGTTGCCATTGAAAATGCTACAAAGGCTGGAGTAGAAGAGGATATTTTATTTGAAAATAAAAACTTCTTAGAACTTGAATCTCCTGCTGAAAAAGGTTGTGTTGTGTCAAATCCACCTTATGGAGAAAGACTTCTTGATGATGAAAAGGTTGAAAGATTATATAGACTTTTAGGAGACGTACTTCTTAAAAGATTCCCTAAATGGTCTTACTACATCATAACTTCTTACAAAGATTTTGAAAAAGCTTTTGATAAAAAATCTACTAAGAATAGAAAACTATTCAACGGTGGAATAGAGTGTCATTACTATCAATACTATGGAGAAAGATAAGATGAATACAGATAAGTTTATAAATTATTCAAAAGAGATTATTTTACAAGTTCTTAGAAAAAATTCTCAAGAACTTACAAAAGCCTCTGAAGAAAAAAATGAAAAAGAGATTGAAGTTTTAGAAAAAGAGGTTTTACCTAAGTATGAAAAACTTTATCTTGCCCTTTCTGATGAGGAACTTAAAAAGAAAACTCCTGAAGAGATTCAAGGAATTTTAAAAATTATGGAAGATATATTGGAAAAAAATAATTTTTCTAAAGAATTTATAGAGGAATCGATGAAGAAGAGAGAAGAGTATAAAGATAAGTCTGGAGCTTTGGTTGTTAAAAGATTATTTGAATATTCCATAAAAAATCTTAAAAAGAAAAAAACTAATATTTACAAAGTTCTAACTCCTCTATTAAAAAGAGAGGAACAATTAGAGGCTGATTTAAAAGAGGCTATCCAGTATGATGATGAAATGAGAATATCTGCTGATATTGTAGATGTTAGAGATGAAAAAAGAGAGCTTTTAGAACAAGTGGCTGAATTAGATGCTAAAGTATTTTTAATAGAAAAAGATATTGAAAATAAATGGAAATATGAAATTTATGGAACTATAACTCAAGAGGAACTTGAAAAATACACTAATTATAAAAAATAATTTTGGAGGGCGATATAAATGTTAAATAAATTATTTGTTCTATTAGGGGTTTTGACTTTAGCTATGTTAGCTACTAGAATTACTGCTAATCTAAAAACAAAAAAGTTAAAAAACTTGGAGGTTAAAATAATGAACGCAAAAAATTTAAATGCAAAAATTGTAACAAACAAAGGGACTATCAATATTAAATTATTCCCAGAAGTAGCTCCTTTCACAGTACTAAACTTTGCTCACTTAGCAAACCTTGGTTACTATGATAATCTTACTTTCCATAGAGTTATCGAAGACTTTATGATTCAAGGTGGAGATCCAGATGGAAACGGAACTGGTGGACCTGGATACCAATTCCACGATGAGTTTAAAAAAGAGGTTGTATTTGATAGACCTGGACTTCTTGCTATGGCAAATGCTGGACCAAGCACAAATGGATCTCAATTCTTTATCACTCACGTTGAAACTCCTTGGCTTAATTACAAACACACTATATTTGGAGAGGTTGTAAGTCCTGCTGATCAAGATGTGGTTAATAAAATAGCTCAAGAAGATATAATCAAATCTATCGAAATCACTGGAGATGTTGAAGAGCTTTACAACGATGAACAAGCTAAAGAAACTGTTGCTCAAATCAATGAAATCTTAATGTCTCAATCTAAATTCAAAAACTTAAAATACGAAAAAACAAGCAATATGTAATTTTTATTTAAAGTTTAAAAGCACGATTTAAAGTCGTGCTTTTTTTATTTTTCGAGTTCCTACATTATATATATGTATATTTTTGAATTCCTATTTTTTCACTTCTATATAAAATAGTCCTTTATATAATTTATAATTATTGGATATATGGTTATTACAGAGATCAATCTAAAGAACTGCATAGTTGCTACCTTTGAAGTATCTGCTCCAAGTTCACTTGCTATTATTGATATATCTGTCATTCCCCCAGGAGAAGTAGCAAATAATGAGGTTTCCACATTAAAGTTTGTTATCTTATACACCATAAATCCAAGTATTAGATTCATAATACAAAAACCTATTACAACTATAACAACAGGGGCTATAATATCCTTTAGACTTATAACATCTTCTAAGTTCATCTTTACACCTATCAAAGTCCCAGCTATAATTTGAATAAACTCCCTTAATTTTGTTGGAAGATATGCTTTATTTGAAAAAATATTATAAATTGCTGTAGCTATCATTGAAAAAGTCATTGGACCAGATGGGACTTCCAATATTTTTCCTAAAATCCCACCAAAAACTCCAATAATCAAAGTTATTAAAATTACACTCAAATTTTTATTTTTTCCCTTAGAGCTTTTTTCTATCTCTTTTTTCCCTTGAGTATTTTCCAAATTTATCCTTATATTTCTATTGGATTTTCTAAACTTTTTAATAATTATCTTTATTATAGAAGGAATCAGAGCTATTACAGAGATTAAACGAACCATTTGTAACAAAGCTACCTTTGACGGCTCTGCTCCAAAGTCATAAGATATTATTGTCATATCTGTAAGTCCCCCAGGAGCTGTGGCAAAAAGGGCTGTAACCATATCTAGTGGTGTAAATTTATATATAAAATATCCCATTATAAAATTTACTATCCCCATTAAAACAATCATAAGAAAGCTCGGAATAAAAATTTTCTTTAAATCTTTTATATCATCTGTCGTTATTCTTGCTCCTATAAATATCCCTGTTAGAATTTGAACTATTATTTTTGAAATTATTGGCAACTCTCCTATTCCAGTTAAAATATTAAAAATTGCCACTGAAAATAGAGCACCTATCATTGCTCCACCGGGAACTTTAAGTCTTTGAGCTATCTTGCTCCCAATAATTCCCATCAGTAATGTAATTAATATTTTCATCTCCATCCTCCACATTTTCATTAAATTAATTATACTACAATAGTTAAAAGAATTCTATATAAAATCTTTTTTAAATAGCTCTATTCTAAAATTATTTAAATTTTTATTTTGCAAAAAAGAAAAAGAGAGAAATTAATCTCTCTTCTTCAGTGTTATATATTTTAAAAAGGATTGGTGGCTAAATTAAAAAGTATATCCTATTCCTAGGCTTGCTCCATATGAAGTTTTATTTTCTGATCCAAATTGATAAGTAAATCCTCCATTATAGAAGAATCCATTGTCATTTTTCACCTCTGCACCTAAATTAAATCTAAGTACATTTTCTGACAACTCTATACCAGACACTTCAAATTGATTACTTGATGTATTTCCAAAGAATTGTCCTCTAAACATTTTATCTGTATCTCCATATGTTTTTATATAAGATGTTCCTAATTTTAAATCTAAGTTAGATTGAGCAAGTCTTACAGTTTTTACTAAGTCTGCTCCTATCTCAGCATCAAAAGTTTTTACATCTGCATCTCTTAATCCAAAATAGGAATCTTTAATATTATCTTGTTTTAAATGAGTGTATCCCATTTTTAATTTTGGTTGAATTGATACCCCTCTACCTAAATCTCCAATATATTTAACTTGTGCATAACCACTTACAGATTTAGTATCATATTTACTTGTTCCTAAAGTATCAAGTATTGTATTATTTGCATCATATTTACCTAATTGATATCCTAATCCTGTTGTGAAATCATAATTTCCTATTGATTGGTTTCCATATACTCCAACATAGAATATATCTCCATTAGCATTTCCTGAATCTAATTTTACATCTTGTTTAGATCCTGATAATACTAATCCTGTTCTTGCTGTATCTGTCAATCCATATTCTAATGATGCTAAAACTCCAGAAGTTTTATTTGTTGCATCATATTTTTGGATTATTCCCTCTCTTTTATAATCATTTTTCTCAAATAAAGCTCTTCCCTCTGCTTTAAACTCATTAGCTTTAACATTATTATTTAATGAAAGTATATTTTTCTCATTCATTTTTAAATTGTCATAAGCTCCTCTTATTGTTTCAGAGTAGATTGTGCCAGAGTAAATTTTATCCATCTGTCTTTCTCTCTCATCTTTAACTTGTGAGAATTTTCCATTAATTATTTGAGCATTTTTATTTATCTCATTTAATTTTGAATCTGTAAAATAATTTTGATTATATTCAAATCTTAAAGTATTATCTTTATTATTTAAAGCTGTTGTATATAATCCATCTTTTTTATCTAAATAATTTGCTCCAGAAAGATTATGAACTATATTTTGAGCTTTATTATTTAATTCAACTGTTGTATCTTTTGTTAAACTGCTTGTATCAAAATCTATTTTTCCATTTACAGTTACAACCCCTGTTGAATTTTTAAGGGCATTTGATCCATCAGCTCCTATATCGAATACAGTTACTCCATCCCCTTTATTTGTAATAGTTGTTCCTGTTTTTTCTGTAAAAGATGAAGTGGATGCTAATCTTAAACTGTCTTTTGAAAGCTGTTTATCTGCTCCTACATTTATATTAGATACTCCGATTTTACCATTGATCATTGTATCTCCACTTATATTTACAATTCCATTTCCATTTATTTGACTAATTCCACCTACAAAGTTTACTTTATCTAAGTTTAATACTGAACCATACCCTAATTCTATTGCAGTATCATTACTTTTTGGAGATATTTGTTTATTTACATTTCCATTTGAAATTGAAAGTTCAGATTTTGTTTTTTCTCCAACAGATAAATATCCTTTAGAATCTAAATTAATTATAGTTTTATCAATTTTTACTGGTGAAATGTTAGTAGGATTTAAATTTGCTACTGTTACTAATCCTGTAATATTTAATGAATCTAACTGAATTGGATCTGGAGTTTCGTTTGTAATTCTATTGTGATTATATTTTCCAATAGTAACAGACTTCACAGGTTTTCCATCAACTAATTTTTCTCCAGCTAAATTAATCTCACTAGTGTTTAAACTTCCACCTATATAGTGACTTGTTTTATCATTTTCTATTTCGTGTCCTTGTGAGTCAACTATCATTCCTGTTATAGTTACCTCTCCATTAAATAATTTATTTACATCAAATTGTCCTAACTCATCTTTTGTTTTATCTGTTATTTTTATTATTCCACTTGTTTTTGCAGTTCCCCCTGCATTTTTTATAGCTATACTATTTGAGTCTACCTCAATAGTTCCATTATTTGTTAATGTTGCACCTTCTAGCCCTTTTCCACTAGTCAATGCCACACCTATTCCATTATTTGCTACAACTATTCCATTGTTTACAAATTTTAATTTACCAGAATCTGAATTATTTAAATCAACTGTGGCTCTATCATTTTTTCTAACTCCATCTGTAAAAGCTTTTAACTCTCCATTATTTTCTATATACATAGTTGCTTTAGGATCTACTGATCCTTGAAAAGATATAGCACTACTTGACCCTTTTGTTTGTGATGTTGCAACTATTGATTTATTATTTAAAATTTTAGAGTCTTGTGCAATTTTTCCAGAACTAGAAGTTTGAATTGCTATTCCATCAGCATTTGAACTTTGTCCAATAGCTTCTATCATCCCATTATTTGTTATATCTACACTTTTAGGATTAAATACATTTATTCCATAAGCCATTGCATTTGTTTTAGACTCAGCTACTAATGATCCATTATTTAATATTTTTACATTTGTATCGTTTGGAGTTTCTATTCCAGCAACTATATATTGAGTACCTGTAGTTACATAGACAGATCCTGCCCCTGTTTTATCTCCTTTAATTGTTACTACTGCACTTTTTATAGGATCCTTATGCTCTTGATTCTCTGCTATTATTACATCTTGTGAGGTTGGTGCTGGTGCTACATTCCCAAAAGCTAGAGAACCCATTATTAAAAATCCCACTACTGTTGAAGTTGTAATAGTTATTTTATTTTTTAGCCAATGTTTTAATAATTTTTCTGTACCATTTAAATAATTCATTTAAATTCCTCCTTGTATTCCTACGCTGTAAATAAAAATATAGTCAATATTTATTAAGTTGGCTTTATATTTTATTATCATTTAAATATTACTATATTTCTATCTCTCCTATAATAATACGTACGATTATAAAATATCTTTTTCTTAGATGGCGAGGATTTTATCATATTCATTTTTTTATTGCAAGATTTTTTTGAAAAAAATTTTTTAAAACAACAATCATTTTTTAAATGTACTTATTTCAAAGTTTGATATTTAAATAATTAAAATAAAATTTCACTATTTTTATCTATTTTAAAATTTTTTTACACTTTTTTTTAATTTTAATAAAATCGAATATTTTTTTTAAAAAAAGAACACTATTTTTTACAAGTTAAAATATTATTTATACGAAATATTTTATTATACGAAGTAATTTTATAGATTGAACTTCTCTATTTTTTATAATATTTTTTGAAAAGAAAAAAGCCCTTTACACAAGGGCCTTCTTATACTAAATAATTTTATTCACTCAATACCTTTTTAAACTTTCTTGTTTTATAATTAAATTTATCTTCAAAGTACACTTCTTGGATTCCTTCAAAAAGTTTTCTTTTATCGTCTTCAGAAAAATTATCAGCTTTAAAGAGTTTACTAATTTTTCTTAATATCTCTTCAACTTTCACTCCTTTATTTCCTAAATTTTTATAAACTCTCTCACTTAACACTATTTTATGTCCTAAAAATGCTGTGTTTAATTGGTTTAGTTCATCTGTTGTAAGATTTAAAATTCTACTTAAAATGTTAAGTGTCCTTCTACTTCCATTACTTTTTCCGCTTTCAATATCCCCTATTGTCCCATTTCCAACTTGAGAAATCTCTGCTAATCTTTTTATTGTTAATCCTCTTGATTCTCTTAATCTTTTTAAAACTCTTCCTAATTCAGTTCTTTCAGTATCTTTTTTCATGATTAAAATCTCCTATTCTGTTTTATAAGTTATCATTTTCCACCAACTCCTAAAAATATCAAAAAAATCAAATTTTCGTACTTATTTTTATTATAACTTGATTTTTTAAAAAAAACAATAATTTATTTTTTTCTCTCTAAAAATTTAATTTTTTTCTTGAATTTCTAATAAGATATTTTATTTATTTTTAAGTAAATACGTTTATACCGAAAATTTATTTTACCTAATGAAAAAGACTCATATTAATTTTATATGAGTCTTAAGTCTTTAAATATTTTTTAGTTTTAAAATAAAAATTAATTATCCAACACTTCTAAAAAATGTTTACTGTTTGTTTTATCAAAGTTGATTATTAAAATATCATTAGTAAACGGTATAGAGATAGATTTAGACTTTTCTCTATCAAAAAGAACTGGTGTACTAATAATAGATCCATTATAAACATCTACTCCTACAACTGTTTCAGTCAATGGTA
>NZ_JARHZE010000043.1 GCF_029258315.1 Fusobacterium sp.
TTTAAAAATAACTATTATTTTTTGATTCTTTCTACGTATTCGTCAGTTCTTGTATCTATTTTGATCCATTCTCCTTGTTCTACGAATAAAGGAACTTGAACCTCAAATCCAGTGTTTAATTTAGCTGGTTTTAAAACTTTACCAGTAGTATCTCCTCTTAATCCTGGCTCAGTGTATTCGATTTGTCTTTCAACGAATGTAGGTAATTCAACTGCAACTGGAGTAGATTCGTAGTAAACAACTTCAACTTCCATTTCTTCTTCTAAGTAGTTTAAAGCGCTTCCTAAATCTTCAGCTGATAATTCGATTTGGTCCCAAGTTTCTGGGTTAGAGAAGATGTAGTTAGTTCCATCGTTGTAAGAGTAGATGCATTTAACTTTGTCTAATCTGATGTCGTCCATTTTCTCGTCAGCTTTTAAAACTGTATCAACAATGTTTCCAGCGATTAAGTTTTTCATTTTTAATTTCATAACTGCTGCGTTTCTTCCTGATTTGTTGTACTCAGCTTTTAAAACGATGAATGGGTCGTTTCCTATTTTAATAGTTGTTCCTTGTCTTAATTCTTGAGCAAATTTCATTTTGTCCCCCTTTAAATTTCTTTTATATATTTATATAATTTTTTTGTTAGATTGCAATTTTCTATTAAAAACTGGCTATACTTCTCACATATTCTTTTTATAGTGTCAAACTCTTGGAAGAATACTTGGTAATCCTCTTTCCCCTTTTCAAAAGAATTAGTTTCCCTGTCGTTATAGTCCTCTAATAGTTTAAAATATCTGTCCATAACCTCATTTTCTTTATCATCTAAAGAAACGCTCTCTCTAAATCTATCTAAGAAAGCTCTAAGTTTTACCATATGGAACTTTTCATCTTGTAAATAGATATGCCATAAAAATGGTTTTCCAACAAGGATAGCTCTTACGATAGAGTCCTCTCCCCTTGTGAAATTAAAATCCACGGCAGATATAATGCTATCATACTCCTCTTGAGAAAAGAATTTGGCATTATACAGATATATTTTACCATATTTTTTTAAATTTATATAGTCCTCTGTTGAATTTTTTTCAAAAAATTTTTCAAAACTCTTTTGAGTCTTCTCTCCCATCAAGATTAAAAATGTCTCTTCCTCTTGATTATTTAAAGTTTCCAAAAGGTTATCAAAGTTTTTCTCATAAGAAAATACTGTTCCAACCCTTTTATTTGTAAAATCTAAGTATGGGAAATACTGTCTTAGCACCTCTTCCTTATGACTTTTACTATAATCTTTATTCTCTAAAAACTCTGTGTCCATTAAGATACCACCACTTTTTTCTGAAAAGCCTGGCATATAAAATATCTTCTTTAAAGTCTTAGAGTCTATAATTGACTCGTTCAAATGAAAGTCCTCAACCCATTCCTCTCCAGAAAGATATTCTAAATTTATCCAAAGTTTTGATTGTTTTTTTGCTACTTCTATATATTCATCAAAGATATTGCAACCAAAAGCCTCAATTATTATATCAGAAACTCCATATTGAGAAAAGTTTTTTTTGAAAAACTCCTCATAAATATATAGAACTCCGTTGATATTTTGATGATTTATCTTTTGTGCAAAGGGATTTATCCTAGTAAGTTCATCCAATTTATTTAGTATAACCCTTACCCTAGCCTTAGGATATAGATTTTTTATCTCCTTTGAAAATCTATATACAACCCCAATATCTCCATAGTTATCAATTACATCACAAAATATATCTATACTATTTGGTATCATTTTTAACCCTCTTTAAATATGCCTTTCTTGTCTTAACCATCCACTTATTAGTAAATATCATAGCTCTACCAACTGCCACCATATCCAAAAGATTATTTTCTATAAGGTAGCTCACCTGCTCCTCTGTCCTTATATTTCTAACCCCTATCACTGGTATATGAAGATGTTTTTTTATCTCAACCCCCATATAGATAACCCAGTCAAGTTTAAAATCTTTTTCCTCTGGATAATTTTCTGGGAAGTTGTCAATCTTAGCTGGTTGTCTAAATCTCTCTTCTGGGATACCACTTGAAATATGGATAAGGTCAAGCCCTAAATCTTGAAGATAGATAGCTATTTTTGTACTGTCCTCAAGGGTAGGCTCATTTCCACCAAGTCTGTAACCTAAAATAAAATTATCATCAAAAAGCTCTCTAGTCCTTTCAATCAAAGTTTTATTAAAGTACATTCTTCTTTCAAAATCTCCCCCATACTTATCGTTTCTTGTGTTCCAAAGTCTTGAGTTAAGTTGTGATAAAAGATAAGTGTGAGCTCCGTGTATCTCTATTCCGTCAAATCCAGCTTTTTTTGCTCTATGAAATGCTATTACAAATTTATCTAAGATTTCATCAAGGATTTTTTCATCAACATCTTTTATATTTTTTCCAAAACCAGCGTGATGAATCTGTATAAGCATTGGTATCTTATATTTTTTTCCTATTTTAGCTATCTTACTAAGTCCTTCTATAAAACTGTCGTCCCAAATCCCAAGTTGATTTTCTCTAAGTTTTCCGTCAGCACTTACACAGGTAGCCTCAACGATTATCATTCCAACTCCGTCCCTTGCTATGCTCTCATACCAATCTAGGAGCTTATCTGTTACATACCCGTCGTCCTCTATCATAGAAAATCTTACAAGAGGGGGTAATACTATTCTATTTTGTATAAGAATATTTTTTATTTTAATCGGTGTTAATATATTATTCATCTACCTTTCCCCCTAAGATTTATTTATAGGGAAGATTCCCTATAATTTTATAGTGTATTTTAATTTTTTTATTAATTTCTTTTTTTATGGGGAAGATTATTCCCTACTATTTTTTAAATATTATTTTAAAATCTTTCCTTATTTTATTAAGTTTTTTATTTTCTTTTGCCTTCTAAAAAGTATTTATTTTTTTACTCTATTTAAAGATTTAAACTTACTTTTTATTAAACTTTCTTTATTTCTTATAAGGAAACTTCCCTACAATATACAAAATTTTTTTACTACCTTATTATATAGTAATTTTTATGGGGAAGAATTTTCCCCAATAATTTTTCCCTCTACCTTATAATCATATTTTTATAAGTATTAAAGGGATTAGCCAAAATTTACATATAAAACATAGGCTTATATAATACCATTAAATTTTAATATCAGCAAGATTTTTTTTGTTTTTAACAAAATATATTTTATTTTTTTATTCTTTATGATATAATAGAGCGAATGATTAAATTTTTATAGGAGGAAAATAATAAATGATATCTACAAGTAATCTATCAATGAGATTTCCAGACAAGAAACTTTTTGAAGATGTTAATATTAAGTTCACACCTGGAAATTGCTACGGATTAATTGGAGCTAATGGTGCTGGAAAATCTACTTTTGTTAAAATTCTTTCTGGAGTAATCACTCCAACTGAGGGAGAGGTTATATTAGACAAGAATAAGAGAATGGCTGTTTTATCTCAAAACCACTTCGCTTTTGAAGATTCAAAAGTTATGGACGTTGTTCTTATGGGACACAAAAGATTATGGGATATAATCGTTGAGAAAAATGCTATCTATGCTAAAGAAGATTTTACTGAAGAGGACGGAATGAGAGCTGCAGATCTTGAGGGAGAGTTTGCAGAGTTAAATGGTTGGGACGCTGAGTCTGAGGCTGCTACTTTACTTACTGGTCTTGGAATAAAAGCTGATCTTCACGATTCATTTATGCGTGATCTTGAAGAGCCAATAAAAGTTAAGGTTTTACTTGCTCAAGCATTATTCGGACACCCTGATGTTTTACTTCTTGACGAGCCTACTAACGGACTTGATATTAAAGCTGTTGCTTGGCTTGAAAACTTCTTAATGGGACTAGATGATACTACTGTTATAGTTGTTTCTCACGACAGACACTTCTTAAACAAAGTATGTACTCATATAGCTGATATTGACTATGGAAAAATTAAAATGTTCGTTGGAAACTACGACTTCTGGTATGAGTCAAGCCAACTTATGTTAAGTTTAATTTCTAATAAAAATAAAAAGCTTGAACAAAAAAGACAAGAGTTACAAGAATTCATCGCTAGATTCTCTGCTAACGCTGCTAAATCTAAACAAGCTACTTCAAGAAAGAAACAACTTGAAAAATTACAACTTGAGGATATGCAAGTTTCTAACAGAAAATATCCATTTATCGAGTTTAAACCAGATAGAGAAGCTGGAAACAATATGTTAAAAGTTGAAAATATTTCTAAAACAGTAAACGGTGTTGAAATATTTAAAGATCTATCTTTCACAATAAATACTGGAGATAAAGTTGTTATTATCTCTGACAACGATATCTTAAAAACAACTCTTTTATCAGTACTTGCTGGAGATATTGAGCCAGATACTGGAAGCGTTACTTGGGGAGTTACAGTAACTCACGCTTATATGCCTAAAGATAACTCAGCTTTCTTCGATAATGCTGATTATGATTTAGTTGAGTGGTTAAGACCTTACTCACCTGACCAACACGATTCTTTTGTAAGAGGATTCCTAGGAAGAATGTTATTCACTGGGGAAGAGTCACTTAAAAAAGCTAAAGTTTTATCTGGAGGAGAAAAAGTTAGATGTATGTTATCAAGAATGATGATGTCTGGAGCTAATGCTTTATTATTCGATAACCCTACTGACCACTTAGACCTAGAGTCTATCACTTCTTTAAACAAAGCTCTTATTAAATTCCCTGGAACAATAGTTTTTGCTGGACACGACCACGAGTTCATCCAAACTGTTGCTAATAGAATTATTGAAATATTACCAGATGGAACTATCGTTGATAAGTTAATGTCTTACGACGACTATATCCAAATGAAAATAGACCAAGATAATAACTAATAAAGTTAAAGGCTACATTTTTATGTGTAGCCTTTTTTATTTATATTTTTATCACACCTTATGGGGAAAATTCTTCCCCATACTCTTTTTATTTACCTAGTTTTTAAAATGTTTTCTCTATGATATTTCATATATTTTTTTTGATCCTCTTTTAAATTTATTTTTAAATTTTCATTAATATTTAAACTTAATATATCATTTTTACTTAAAACACCTGAAATGATAACTTTTCCTTTATCATCAAAAGAAATAAATCCTTTATCAAATAATGAATCGTGAAGAGGACACAATAACAAAACATTATTTAAATCCAATCTTTCTTGTGAAGTTGATTTACTCCAAGGTTTAATATGACTAGCTATTAACAATTCTTCTCTTTTTACATCACATAGTTGACATTTTTTTTCATTATTTAATAAAATCTCTTTTAATTTTGAATGCCCAATTCTGCTCTTTATAATACTTTCTTTCTCTGTAATGGAAATATTTTCTAGATCCTCTATTTTTTTAATGTTTTCATCTTTTAGTGATTCTAAATTTCTTTTCTCATAATCAAAATATATTCTTACTGGGCTTTCATCAAAATACTTTATGCATTTTCCTAATCCTATATAAGTAAATTGAGGTTTATCATTATATCTTATAAAAATATATACTTTTATATCATTATTTATTATTCTTTTTATAAGAGGTTGATTTATTTGACTATTTGTTTTACCATACCATTCTAAAATATCATTTTCTAAAAATCTATTATGATAATTATGTCCTGTTCTCCCTGCTCCATCAATAGTTGCAAAAATATATAACTCATCATTAAAAGTAGTATAACCTGTTGTCCATTTTCCTCCTTTTGTAGAAGTACCTAATATTTCTCCAATATCTTTTCTTGTATAAACTTTATTAAGTTTATATATCTGACAATCATTCTCTAGCATATTCACCTAAAACTCCTTCTAAAAATTTTTTATAATAAATTTAATACTTTATTAATATCAACGTTAAAAATATATTTATTTTAATTCCTACTATGATTATATCACGATTATCTAAAAAATATAAATCTTATACTACAATCATTAGTAAAATTTCTAATAATTTTCTTTTTTTAAAAGGAAAAATTTTGTATAATAGACAAAAGCTCACGATAATTTTAACTTATAAAGGAGGGAACATATGGCTTTTGATATTGATACTTATAACAA
>NZ_JARHZE010000050.1 GCF_029258315.1 Fusobacterium sp.
AGTTAAAAAGTGGGGAAAAATCTTCCCCACTAATAAAAAAAGCTATACAAATTAATGATATTAAATCCTTAATTTGTAATAGCTCCCTATTTTTTACTTGAAAACCAATAAACAGTAGATAAAGAATCATCAGGGTTTCTATATCTATGTGGTGTATTTTGTTTAATAAAAATAGAATCTCCCTCGTAAAGATGATAAAGAGTCTTATCAAGTTCTATTTCAAGCTCACCTTTAACAACTACTCCAATCTCATCATAATCGTGTCCCCAAGAAAGTTCGTGGAAAGAACCTTTTTCCTTTATTGTGATAGCAATTCCATTAAGACTTTCTTTTCCACTTAAAAGCCTTTCAACTTTTAAAGCTGTCTTATCATTGTTAAAGATCTCCTCTCTCTCTTCAACTCTTGTGATAGGTTTTTCTTGAGTTTCATCACTTAAAATTTCCATTAAGTTTACTTCTAAGGCGTAACAAATTTGTTGTAAGTTACTGATAGAAGGGCTATTTAAGTCACGTTCTATATTACTAAGAAATCCAAGAGATAAACCAGTTTTATCAGAAAGTTGTTTTAGAGTATAATCTTTACTTTTTCTAATAGCTTTGATTTTATTCCCAAGTTTCATTCAGGAATGTCCCCCCTTTTTAAATAATTATTTATAGAATTATATCACAAATAATACTTAAAGTAAAATAGTGAATAAAATTTATTTGATAAAATAATTTGTCCTCTATGTTAAATAAAAATACCAAAAAATTTAATATAAGTGAACAAAAGTTTAAAATATATTTATTATTTTTAACTTAATATTTTTTACAATATAAATTCTTGAATCTGTCATATTATACAACAGCCTGTTTTGATAGTCAAATGGTTTTGATATTTTTATCTGCTAAAAATCATTATAATGAAAAAATAAAAAATTCAAAAAAATGAAAAATATATTAATAAATATTTATAACATATATATTTGTTTCCTCTATAATGAAAAAAATTCAATTAAAATACTAAAAAAATGGTTATGTTTATCTAAATTTAATAAAGTTAAGTGAAATTTAATTCATTAAAATGAAAAAAATATTGAAAGTTTATGGAAAGTATGCTATAATTTTTCATACATATGAAAAAATTGTATTTGTGAACTAAATAAATACAATGTTAATTTATATTAAACAAAATAAGGCGAGGAGTGAGAATGGAAACTTTAAAAGGAATTATTTTATTATTTGTAGTATTAGGTGGATTTTCATTATTTAGTATGAAGATGCCTAAAGGTATGAAGGCAATGGGAGCTTTAGCAGGGGCAGCAACAGCAAGTTTTTTAGTTGAGGCATTTCAATTATATGTTGGAAGAGATATCTTAGGAATATCTTTTTTAGGAGATGTTGGAAAGGCAGCTGGAAGTCTTGGAGGAACAGCAGCAGCTGTACTAGTACCAATAGCTTTAGGAGTTAATCCTACATATGCAGTGTTAGTTGGAGTATCAGTATCAGGGTTTGGAATATTACCAGGATTTTTAGCAGGATATATTTTATCTTTCATTATACCAAAATTAGAGGAGAAAGTACCTCAAGGGTTAGATTTAATAGTTATAATTTGTTTTATAGCACCTTTAGCTAGATTGATTGCAGCACTTTCAAATCCAATTGTAAATTCAACATTATTAAACATTGGAGCAATATTAGAGAATGCATCTCATACAAGTCCAATATTAATGGGAATTATCTTAGGTGGAGTTATAACAGTAGTAGCAACAGCACCTTTATCATCAATGGCACTTACTGCAATGATGCAACTTACAGGTGTACCTATGGCAATAGGAGCTTTATCAGTAATGGGATCTTCATTTATGAATGGAGTATTCTTCCACAGAATGGGATTCGGAGATAAGAAAACTACAATAGCAGTAGCAGTTGAGCCATTAACACAGGCTGATATTATATCTGCAAACCCAATTCCAGTATATGTAACTAACTTTATAGGTGGAGCTTTAGCGGGAGCTATCGTAGCAAAATTTGGATTAATAAACAATGCAACAGGAACAGCAACTCCAATAGCTGGATTAATGGTAATGTATGGATTCAATGATGCAATGACAGTTACAAAAGTAGCTTTAATGTGTGCTGGAGCTGGAGCACTTTCAGGTCTAATTGGATCTATAATATTTAGAAATTATAAAATAAAAACAGTAAAAGAAATAAGAGGTTAATTGAATGGATAGTTTAAAAGAGTTATTTAAGGTAGGATGTGGTCCTTCAAGTTCTCACACAATGGGACCAGAGAGAGCTGCTAAGAAATTTAAGGCAGAAACAGAAGATGCAGATTCATATAGAGTAGAACTTTATGGAAGTCTTGCAGCAACAGGAAAAGGACATTTAACAGATTGGATAATAGAAGAAACTTTAAAACCAAAGAAAACTGAAATAGTATGGATGCCTGATTTCATTCACGAGTACCATACAAATGGAATGAAGTTTTATGCTTTAGACAAAGATGGAAATGTAATGAAAGATTGGTTAGTATTCTCTGTTGGTGGAGGAACTATAAAAGAATTAACTGATAAAAGATCAGGTGCAAGTGAGTGTTACCCATTAAATAAAATGGACGACATTATGGCTTGGTGTAAAGAAAATAAAAAAGAGCTTTGGGAATATGTTGAGCACTGTGAAGGAAAAGAGATCTGGGATTATTTAAAAAATATCTTTGATGTAATGACAGCAGCAGTTCAAAGAGGAATTAAAAAAGATGGTGTTTTACCAGGAAAATTAAGATATCCAAGAAGAGCTAAAGAGATCTATGACAAAATAGACAAAAAGAAAAATTATTTAGTTTTAACTAAAAAAATATTTGCTTATGCTCTAGCTGTGTCTGAAGAAAATAGTAGTGCTGGAACAATAGTAACAGCTCCTACTTGTGGATCAGCAGGGGTAATTCCAGGGTTATTAACAGCTTTAGTTGAAGAGTATGAATTAGATGAAACAACAACATTAAGAGCTTTAGCAATAGCTGGATTAATAGGAAACCTTATAAAAGAAAATGCAACTATATCTGGGGCTGAAGGTGGTTGTCAGGCTGAGATCGGTGCAGCTTGTTCAATGGCATCAGGAATGGCAGTTTATATCTTAGGTGGAACAACTGAACAGATAGAATATGCAGCAGAAATGGGAATGGAGCACCACTTAGGAATGACTTGTGACCCTGTTGGTGGATATGTACAAATCCCTTGTATAGAAAGAAATGCTATCGTTGCAGTTCGTTCTCTAAATACAGCAGACTATGCTCTATCAACTGACGGAGAGCATACAATAAGCTTTGACCAAGTAGTAGTAACTATGAAAGAAACAGGAAATGATATGTGTTCTTCTTATAAAGAAACTTCTACTGGTGGACTAGCAAAATACTACGATAAATTCTTAAAATAATAAGTTTACTACTCAATTTATATAAAAAAGGGTTGGGTAAAATTACTACCTAACCCTTCATATATTTTAAAATTTATCCTAACAATAATGCTAAAAATAAAAAAATAATTTCTCATAAAATAAAAAGCTAAAGATAAACCCTTTAGCTTTTATTATATTATTTAAATAAATTTGATAGAAAATTATAATAAAATGCTTGATTCAAAAAGAGGATCACTTTTATAAAAATTAGGAATCTTAATTCCTAAAATACCTTCGATTTCCTTAATATGATAAGTTCTCAATAGATTTCTTTCATTTTTTAAAATACCTATCTCAGACATTAAACATTTATATTTTTTTTCATTCTTATCCTTCAATGCTCTGTTAGCAGAAGAACGAAGTTCTATAAAACGATTTCTAAAATTAATTTCATCTGTCATAATATTTTTTTTGACAGATAAAAGTTGCATAAGTTTTTCTTTAGGTAGGTCTTTTAATAGTTGGGAAATTTCAAAATCATTTTCAGCCTTTTCAGAAAGATAGTTCTCAACACTAGAGAAAGAAAAGGTACTGAGAGCCAGAAAAAAACAAATTATTAAATTTAACAATTTTCTCCTCCTTTAAACCAAAAGATAATCAGTTCACCCTCTTTATACACTCCAAAATCAAACTTTTGTTTCTCAAGTAGATCTTTTACAATAGCAAGTCCAAGCCCTGTTCCATTTTTTCTTTCACGAGCAGTGTCAGCTCTATAAAATGGTATCCACAGGTTTTTAATATTCTCCTCAGGAAGAGATGACTTGTTTTTTATAACAAAAGAGTTCGTATCAGTAAAAATCTCTATGTTGTCATCTTCAGAATATTTACAAGCATTTTCTAAAAAGTTTTTAATAATTATAGAAAATTTTTCTTTGTCCCCTGTGAAACGGTGCCCTTTAAAAGTTGTTTTAAATTTTTTATTTGAGTATATTTTTTGTAGCCTTTGAATTTCAGTCTTTATAATTTCACGAATATCAAAAGTGGTTATATTGAACTCTAAAAAATTTCTCTCGGAACGAGATAGGAAAAGAAGTGAGTTTACAAAGTTATTCATATTTGTAGTTTCCTCTAAGATAGTATCAAGATAGAAGTTTCTCGACTCCTCATCATCAGCTATCCCCTCTTTTAACCCCTCAGCATAGTTGTTTATTATTGCAATAGGTGTTTTTAGTTCGTGGCTAACATTTGAGATAAACTCTTTTCTCATCTTTTCATTTTCTTTTTCAAGCTCAATATCCTTTTTCAAAATTTCAAAATTTCTTTTAAGATTCATCTCCATTATATTAAGATTTCTTCCAAGCTCTCCGATTTCATCATTGGATTGGAAGTTAAAATTTTCTGAAAAATCCATTTCAGCTACTTTTTTAGCGGTGTTCATCATAGAAATAATAGGATTACTTAAAATTTTTGATAGAATTAATGAAAGAAAACAACCAAGTACCAAAGCTATCAGAATAATCTGGACATAGATACCATTTATTGCTTCAACAGGCTCTATGACAGAGCTTAAAGAGGCAACCATAACCAAAAGAAGTTCCTTGTCATATCTAGTAACTAAAAGAAGTTTTCTATCTGGTGAAAAGTCCTCGTTTGTGATTTTATAAACAACATTTTTATTTACCAAAATATCGTTTATCTCTTTTTTGTTTAAAGGGAAGTTATACTCATCTAAAAACTCGTGCTTAGTAAGAAATATCTTTATATTGTTTTCCTCTTCTGCCTTAGCAAAGTCGATATAGATACTTGGGTTTACAAGTTTTTCAGCCACAGTTAAAAGATTTTTTTTCTTTACATTCAGATAATATTTTTCAAATATAAACCTATTGAAAAATAGAATAGAAACCAAAACAATGGTAATGATCAGGGAGGTAAATAAAAGAATCTTTGTTTTTATTTTCATTTGGTTATTCCTCCTCTATCTTGTAACCAGCACCTCTGACAGTAACAATATATCTACTATTCAATTTTTTTCTAAGTCTTTTTATCTGAGAGTCAACAGCCCTTAAGTCCCCCTCGTAGTCATACCCCCAAAGAGAAGTTATTATTTTATCTCTCGATAGTACCTGTCCCTTATTTTTAATAAGTAACATAAGAAGTTCAAACTCTTTAGAGGATAGCTCCAAAGGTTCATCATTCATAAACACCTCAAAGCTACCAGCATTTATTTTTAATTCCCCAAAAACAATAGTTTCTAAAGAGTTTTTATTTCTTAAGAAAGCTTTAATCTTAGCAACTAAAACTTTAAGACTTACAGGTTTTATGATATACTCATCAACATTTAAGTTGTAACCTTTTAAAATATCGTCCTCATCAGCCTTAGCTGTGAGCATAATAACAGGAATAGTTTTGTCAAACTCTCTTATCTCCTTAAGCACCTCAAATCCATTAAGCTTAGGTAGCATAACATCTAAAACCACAAGATCAGGCTTTTCAGAAAAGAATAGATCACAGGCCTCAAGCCCCTCTTCTGCTTCAATAACCTTATAATTTTCTTTTGTAAGAAAATCTTTCATAATTCTTCTTAATTTATATTCATCTTCAACAATAAGAATTTTATTTTCCATATTATAAAGTTCCTCCAAAATAATTTAGTACTTATATTGTAGCAAAAAAACTAAAATAAAGCTATTAATCTTTATAGGATTTTAGCCTTACACCAGATTAGTTTTTATTGGACTTTAATATAAAAATAAAATAGTTAAAATTAAAAAAATAATATTTTAACAATTTTAAGAAAAACTTGTGTCAAGTTTATGTCAAAAAAATATAAAAAAATTTTTGGAAGAGTTATTTATATGTTGTATAATATGAATATAAAGTCAAAATTAAGAGGTGGAGAAATGGCAGAAATAAAATATGATATCATAGAAAAATTAGGAGTTATTGGAGAGGGATCTAAAGGTTGGAAGAAAGAGGTAAATATTATCTCTTGGAATGGTAGAAAGGCAAAACTAGATATAAGAGATTGGGACGAAAATAACGAGAAGATGGGAAAAGGGATAACTTTAAGTAAAGATGAGTTAAAGGCATTAAAAAGTCTTTTAAATTCATTTGAAGTTGAAGATCTAGATATTTAATTAGAGGTAGTACAGAGGTAGAAAGTAGAAAAAGGATAGGAAAAATGGATTAAAAATGATTTATAAAAATTTCTTCGTAGTTTGCAGAAAAAATTTTTAAGCTAAAAAATGAGGAGGGATTTTATGATAAAATTTGGAATTGTGGGTACTAACTGGATAAGTGGGGACTTTGTTGATGCAATAAAGAAAGATGCAGGTTGTAAGATAGTTGCCGTTTGTTCAAGAAAAAAAGAGACAGGTTTAGATTTTTGTGATAAGTACGAGCTTGATATAGAAGTTTTTACAGATCTTAATGAGATGACAAAATCTGATAGAATAGATGCTGTTTATATTGGTTCTCCAAACTCTTTACACGGAGAACAGGCTTTTATATGTCTAAATAATAAAAAGCACGTTATCTGTGAAAAGCCAATTACCACAGACTTAGAGATATTTGATAAAAATGTAAAGGTTGCTAAGAAAAATAATGTGGTTTATATGGAGGCTATGAAGACAACTTTTTTACCTAATATGAAAGTTTTAAAAGAAAATCTATCGAGAATAGGTACAGTTAGAAATGTTATTTTTAACCACTCTCAGTACTCATCAAGATATGACAAACTTTTAGAGGGAGAAATTACAAATGTTTTTAATCCAAAATTTCACGGAGGATCATCTTTTGATTTAGGGGTATATCCTGTCTATGTAGCTCTTTATCTTTTTGGGGAGCCACTATCTTATACGGCGAGAAACTATATGTTACCCTCTGGAGTAGATGGAGCTGGAACTATAATCCTTACCTATGAAGATAAGATAGTAACTTTGATGCACTCAAAAATAAGTCAAAGCTATACAAGAAGTGAGATCTTAGGGGAAAAAGGAAGTATAATAATCGAGGATATATCAAAATTAAAAAGTTTAAAACTTGTGTTGAGAGATGGGACAATGGAATATTTAACCCTACCTCAAACACCTAACCAAATGGTTTATGAATTAAAAGAATTTTTAGAGTTAATAAAAAATGGAGAGGTTGAGTCATCAATAAATTCATTTAAAAACTCAAGAAGTTCAGTGGAAATTTTATCAAGAGTAAGAAATAAGATATAGAGGAATAGATGAATAATAAACATAAAAATATAATAATACTTGGGACATCTTCGGGGGCTGGAAAAAGTATAATAACCACAGGGCTATGTAGGATATTTTATAAGGACGGATATAAGGTTGCACCTTTTAAGGCTCAAAATATGTCGAGAAACTTTGCAGTTATAAAGGATAATAAAAAGATAGCAATATCACAAGTTTTACAAGGGGTAGCTTGTGGACTAGAGCCAGAGCCTTGGATGAACCCAATACTTCTTCTACCTAAGGGAGAGGGAAATATAGATATAATTTTAGGTGGGGAAGAATTTTCCCACTCAACTGGTGAATGGTATTCTAAAAATAAGACTCTCTTTAAGAGATACCTTTCTGAATACTATGAAAATGCCAAGAAGTTTGAAATCTGTGTCCTTGAGGGAGCTGGAAGTCCTGTTGAGATAAATATAAAAGAAAATGACATTGTGAATATGAATATGGCTAAGATGGTAGGAGCTAAGGCAATACTTGTGGCTGATATTGATAGAGGTGGAGTTTTTGCGTCGATTTTAGGGACTTATATGCTACTTGATGAGGAGGAGAAAAAACTTCTAAAGGGGATAGTCATAAATAAATTCAGAGGTAAAAAAGATATATTACAAAAGGGAATTGACGAAATTGAAAAACTTACAGGGGTAAAAGTCTTAGGTGTTGTCCCTTATGAAATGATTGATATAGAAGATGAGGACGGACTTATCTCCAAAAGAGATACAGAGGATATAAAGAAAAGATGTGGGGACAAATCCTTTGAGGAGTACAGAGAGGAACAGTTTGATAAACTTGAAAATTTACTTAGAGAAAATTTAGATATAGATTATATCTATAAGATACTAGACGGAGAGAGATAATGAGTTTTGCAGTTAGATATTTGATAGCTTATGGAATGGATCTTATTTTTGGAGATCCAGAGTTTTTATACCATCCAGTGAGAGCCATAGGAAAATTAATAAAATTTTTAGAGGATAGATTATATGATTTAGAAAATAAAAGGGTTGCTGGAGGGCTACTTGTTTTAGTTACCTTGGTGGTTACCTTTATGGTGTCATATTTTTTTGCTATGTTTAAAATAACTGAGATATATTTTTTATACACAACTTTAGCTACAAAATGTCTAGGTGATGAGGGGCTAAAAGTGTATAAGATTTTAAAGCTCAAGGATATTGAGAGGGCAAAAAAAGAACTTTCTTATCTTGTAAGTAGAGATACAGGTGAGATGGAAGAGGGGCAGATAATAAGAAGTGTCATTGAAACAATAGCAGAAAATTCTGTTGACGGGGTGTTAGCTCCGATGTTTTTTGCTGTGATAGGAAGTCTTTGTACTTGGCACGGGATCTCTTTAGCTCTTCCCTTTGCTATGACTTACAAAGCTATAAATACTATTGACTCTATGATAGGGTATAAAAATGATAGATATATGGATTTTGGAACTGTTGGGGCTAAAGTTGACGATGTGGCAAACTATATCCCTGCAAGACTTAGTGGGATATTTATAGTGATAGGAGCTTATATATGCAAGTATGACTATAAAAAAGCTTTTGAAATCTATAAGAGGGATAGAATGAACCACGGAAGTCCAAACTCTGGACACCCTGAGGCTTGTTTTGCTGGGGCTTTAGGTCTGCAGTTTGGGGGAAAAACAAAGTATTTTGGAAAGGTTTATAATAAACCAACAATCGGAGATAAGAGAAAAGATTTTTCAGTGGGGGATATATTAAAGGCTAGAAAACTTTTATATGCCTCATCTTTTGCTGGGCTTGTTATATTTTTAATGCTTTCTAAAATTTCCGACTTAGTTCGTTAGAGGTGGAAAAGTGAAAGAGATAAAAATAAGAACTGATAATAGTGAAAAGGGAATAAATGATATAACTTGTTTATGGAACAGGGTTTTGAGTTGTGGGGAAGAATTTTCCCCACAATTAAATGAGATCTTTATATCAAAATATTCAAACTACGAGGATAGAGAGTTTGGAAAATATGACTATACTATAATGATATCTAAAAAAGATTTTTTAAATGAACTAGATGAGAAAGTCAGAGAGGGAAAATATATAAGATACCATTTTGGTGATGAAACAATAGAAAAATCAGCCATTGAAACTTGGAAAAAAATCTGGGAAGATAGTGGAGAGAAAAGAATAGAAAGAAACTATATAGAGGACTATCAAATCGATATACCAGAGGTTTTTTCAGAGGACAAAAAGGCACATACAACAGTTTACATTGGGATAAAATAAAAAGGATGAGATTATGGATTTACATGGAGGAAATATATATAAGTTTCAAAGAGAGGGAAAGAGTGATATTTTAGATTATAGCTCAAATATCAACCCTCTTGGAGTACCTGAAACACTTAAGGAGGCAATAAAAAATAGTTTTGAGGTGTTGGAGAGATACCCAGATATAAACTATGTGGAGTTAAGGGAGAGTATAGGAAGATATAACGAAGTTAGCAGAGAAAATATAATCGTAGGGAATGGGGCTACTGAGGTTCTGTTTCTTTATATGAAAGCACTATCACCTAAGAGAGCTTTGATAGTTTCTCCAACCTTTGCCGAGTATGAAAGAGGTTTAAAAAATATAGATAGTGAGATTGAATACTTTCCTTTAGATGAGATAAGGGAAGAGGGAAAAAATTATTTTGACTTGGATATTGAAAAATTAAAAAAAGAGGGGGCTAAATTTGATCTAGTTGTTCTATGCAATCCAAACAACCCAACAGGGAATTTTATAGATGTGGAGAGGATAAAAGATCTAAATGAGTCCTTGGAAAAAAATGGAACTAGACTTTTTATTGATGAATGTTTTATAGAATTTATGACAAATTGGCAAAAAAAGACATCTAAGATATTAAGAAACAAGAATATCTTTATATTGAGAGCTCTTACGAAATATTTTGCTCTACCGGGGATTCGTTTAGGTTATGGGATAACCTACGATATGGATATTGTGAAAAAGATAGGGGATATTAGAGAGCCTTGGACTGTAAATGCCTTTGCCGATCTAGCTGGAAAAATTATACTAGATGACAAAGAGTATATGGAAAAAACTGATAAGTGGATAGTTGAAGAGAGAAAAAATTTTGTTGAGGAATTAAAGAAAATAGAAGAGGTAGAGGTCTTTGAGACATATTCTAATTTTATTTTGCTAAAACTAAAAACTTTAACTTCAGAAGAATTTGTAAAAAGAATGTTGGATAGAGGAATTTTAGTTAGAGATGCTAAAAACTTTAAGTTTCTGAATGAGAAATATGTAAGAATTGCAATAAAAGATGTTGAAAAAAATAGAAATTTTATAAATAAAATAAAAAATATATAAAATTACTTGAAAAAAAAATTGAAATGTGATATTCTATCTTCATTCAAATAAGACCTTAAAAAAAGAAGCTTATATAATAATCATAATAAGGATGATTAGTCTCTACCTACAGCCGTAAACTTGTAGACTATAAGTGATTGTCAATGGGGTGTTTTTTTCGCATTCCCATTGGGAAATTATATAAACTTCTTTTGTTTTCATTAATGGTTGGTGTAATCATTTAAAAAATAAAGGAGATAAAAAGGTGTTTTTAATTTTTCTTGATAGGGAAAAAATTTATAAGAGTATAAAACAAAAAGACAAGAATAATTGTAAGCATAATTGTAATCAAAAATATAACTATAATTGTAATTTTAATGCACGAAGAAGTGGGCATATAGTGTGTCCAAAATTCTGAGTGCATTTTTTTATTTCTAACATATATTAAGGGATTGATTAATTTAGGAGGGGTGTTGTGATGCCTAGAGTTGGTGTAATAATGGGAAGTCGTTCAGATCTTCCTACAATGGAAAAAGCTGTTGAGATGTTAAAGAGATTCGGTGTTGACTATGAAGTTAAAATAGTATCAGCTCACAGAACTCCAGAACTTATGTTTGAGTATGCCAAAACAGCTAAGGAAAGAGGGTTAAAAGTTATAATAGCAGGAGCTGGTGGGGCAGCTCATTTACCAGGAATGGTTTCAAGTCTTACTCCTTTACCAGTACTTGGTGTTCCAGTGAAATCAAGAGCTTTAAGTGGACAGGATTCACTTCTTTCAATAGTTCAAATGCCTGGTGGGATTCCAGTAGGAACATTGGCAATAGGTGAGTCAGGAGCTAAAAATGCAGGAATATTAGCAAGTGAGATAATAGCTTTACAAGATGAAGAGGTAGCTAAAAAGATTGATGAATTCAGAAGAGAGCAGAGAGATCAAGTTTTAGAAACAAGTGAGGTTGAATTATAATGTTAATTGAAAAGGGTACAATAGCAATCCTTGGTGGTGGACAACTTGGAAAGATGCTTTGTGAAAGTGCTAAGAAACAAGGTTATAAAACAATGGTTTTAGAGCCATCTCCATCTTCTTGTGCAAGATTTGTAGCAGATCAACATCTAGTGAAAGCCTATGATGATAAAGATGCTTTAATAGAGATAGCAAATAAATCAGATGTTGTTACTTATGAATTTGAAAATGTAACAGCTGAGGCGATAAATATCCTAGAGGAAAACGGTGGATATATCCCTCAAGGAATAAGACCATTATATATAAGCCAACATAGAATAAGAGAGAAATCAAGCATAAATAAGTTGGGAATTAAAACTGCTAAGTTCTGTGAAGTCCTAAATGAAAAGGATCTGGATAAGGCAATAGATGAGATAGGTTATCCAGCAATCCTAAAAACTTCAATGGGTGGATATGACGGAAAAGGACAATGGGTTATAAGAACAAAAGAGGACTTAGAAAAGACTAAGAAAGAGTTAGAAGATAGAGAATACATACTAGAACAGATGGTAGACTTTAGATGTGAGCTTTCTTGTATAGGGGTAAAAAGTACAGATGGATCTATCGGGATTTTCCCAGTGGTAGAAAACATACATAAAAAAGGGATACTTCATATTACAATAGCTCCAGCAAGAGTTGATGAAAAGATCCAACAAAAGATAAGAGAAATAACTAAAAAGATTATAGATGGACTTGATTTTGTAGGTCCTTTGGCAATAGAATATTTTTATGGGAAAGATGGAGAGATATATGTAAATGAGATGGCTCCAAGACCTCATAACTCAGCACACTATACTTTAGATGGCTGTGACAAATCACAATTTGATCTTCACATTGAGGGGATATGTGGAAGAAAGTTAGAAGATCCAAAACTTCTACACAAAAGTGTGATGTTAAATATTTTGGGACAAGATGTAGAGAGAATAGAAAAAGCTACATTAAAAGATAACGAGTTTCTTCATATGTATAATAAGGGAGAGGCTAAGGTTGATAGAAAAATGGGACATTTAAACTTAATCGGAGATGACTTAGAGGCACTTATAAAAAGAGCTGAGGAATTGAGTAAATAATTTTTTAAAATTTAAATATATTTTGGAGGAAAGATGAATAAGAGAATTTTTGTTTCTAAAAAACAAGGGTTTCAAGTTGAGGGAGAATCTATATTAAATGAATTAAAAGAAAATCTTTATGAAACAGGTTTAGAAAAAGTTGAATTAATCAATGTATATGATGTTTTCGACTGTGATGAAGATGATGTAAAACTTTTAAAAACTAAGGTTTTATCTGAGGCAGTAACTGACAATGTATATGATGAGGTTGATCTTGCTGGAAAAACATTTATAGCAATAGAAAACTTACCGGGGCAATATGATCAAAGAGCTGACTCTGCTGAGCAATGTTTAGTTCTTTTAAATAGTAAAGATACAGTAAAAATTAAAAGTGGAAAGATAGTTGTTCTTTATGGTGAGATTAAATCATTTGATAAAATTAAAAAATATCTAATCAACCCTATCGAAACAAGAGAAAAAGATCTAAATGTACTAGATAATACAGAGGACTTTAAAGTTGAGCCTGTACCAGTACTAGAGGGATTTAACGACTATACAACTGAAGATTTACAAAAATTCTTAGATGAAAATGGTCTTGCTATGACATTAGCTGATCTTGAGCATATCCAAAAACATTTTAGATCAGAGAAAAGAAATCCAACTGAAACTGAGATAAAAGTTTTAGATACTTACTGGTCAGACCATTGTAGACATACAACATTTGAAACTTTCTTAAAAGATGTTAAGATTGAAAAGGGACAAATGACTGAGGCAATCCAAAATGCTTATGAAAAATATTTAAAATTAAGAGAAGAAGTTCACGGAAATAGAAAACCTATGACACTTATGGATATGGGTACTATCGGTGGAAAATATATGAGAAAAATAGGAAAACTTGACGATATGGAAGTATCTGAAGAGATAAATGCTTGTAGCGTTGAAGTTGACATTGATGTAGATGGACAAACTGAAAGATGGCTATTAATGTTTAAGAACGAAACTCATAACCACCCAACAGAGATTGAGCCATTTGGTGGAGCAAGTACTTGTATCGGTGGAGCTATAAGAGATCCATTATCAGGAAGATCTTATGTATATCAAGCAATGAGAGTTACAGGAGCTGGGGACATATGTGAAAAAGTAGAGGATACTATGGAGCATAAACTTCCTCAAGTAAGAATATCTAAGGGAGCTGCTCACGGATATGCATCTTATGGTAACCAAATCGGACTTGCAACTACATTTGTAAAAGAGATCTACCACAATGGATATAAGGCAAAAAGAATGGAAGTTGGAGCTGTTGTAGGAGCAGTTAAAAAAGAATATGTATTAAGAGAGGAGCCAGTACCTGGAGATATAATCATAGTTCTTGGAGGAAAAACAGGAAGAGATGGTGTAGGAGGAGCTACTGGATCATCAAAAGAGCATAATGACTCATCACTTACTAAATGTTCTTCAGAAGTTCAAAAGGGAAATGCACCTGTTGAAAGAAAGATCCAAAGAGCATTCAGAAATCCAGAGGTTACAAAACTTATAAAAAAATCTAACGACTTCGGTGCTGGAGGAGTTTCAGTAGCAATAGGAGAGTTAGCTAGAGGAATAAATATCAACCTAGATAAAGTAACTGTTAAATATTTAGGTTTAAGTGGAACAGAACTTGCAATCAGTGAATCACAAGAGAGAATGGCTGTTGTAGTTGCTCCAGAAAATGTAGAAAAATTTGAAGAGTTAATGAGAGAGGAAAACTTAGAAACAAGTATAGTTGCAGAGGTAACTGAAAAAGAAAATCTTGTTATAAACTTCAGAGGGGAAAAGATAGTTGATATTCCTAGAAGTTTCTTAGATACAAACGGAGTAAGACAGGAACAAAATGTTGAGGTAAAAGCTCCAGAGGTTGTAGATGTATTTGCATCTAACAAAGAGGGAAGTCTAAAAGAAAAACTTGTAGCTACTTTAAAAGATATGAACGTAGCATCTCAAAGAGGTATGGTTGAAATGTTTGACGCCACAGTAGGAAGATCAACAGTTCAAATGCCTTATGGTGGAAAATATCAACTTACTGAAACTGAGGCAAGTATCCAAAAATTCCCTACAAAAGGATTTACAAACACAGCATCAATACTATCATTTGGATTTAACCCATACATATCTGAAAAATCTCCATACTTAGGAGCTATATATGCAGTTGTTGAATCTTTAGCAAAGGTAACAGCAGTTGGTGGAGATTATTCAAAAGCTAGACTTACTTTCCAAGAATATTTTGAAAAACTTGGTAAGAACCCAGAGAGATGGGGTAAACCATTTATGGCTATCTTAGGAAGTATCGAGGCACAAGTTGAGTTTGGAACTCCAGCAATCGGTGGAAAAGACAGTATGAGTGGAACATTTAAAAATATAGATGTACCTCCTACATTAATATCTTTTGCTGTTGTAACTGAAAAAACTCAAAATATAATATCATCTGAGTTAAAATCTGAAGGAGATTATATCTACTTAGTAAAACCAGAATACAATAAAGACTTCACACCAGTATATGAAACTTTAAGAACTAACTTTGCTAATGTAAGAAAAGAGATTTTAGCTGGAAACATAGTTGCATCATCAGTTGTTAAATTTGGTGGAGTGGCTGAGGCATTAATGAAGATGACTTTTGGAAACAAACTAGGAATTAAGGTTGAAACTACTGAAAACCTATTTGACTTAGTACCAGGAGCAATAGTAGTTGAGTCTAAAAAAGAATTAGGATTTGGAACTTTACTTGGAAAAGTTGAAGGAAATACAATTAAGATAAATGAGGCTGAAATCGGAATAGATGAGGCAATAGGAACTTGGGAAGAGAGATATGGAAAAATATATCCATATACAGCAAATAAACAAGCAAACGGTGAGGCTATAAAACCTACTGAGAAAAAAGGAAATATGGTTCAAAAAGCATCTAAACTTTATGATGAGCCAAAAGTTTTAGTAATGGCATTCCCAGGAACAAACTCTGAATATGATACAGCTAAGGCATTTGACAGAGCTGGAGGAAAATCAGAGATATTTGTAATAAATAACCTATCAGTAAAAGATATGGAAGAAAGCATCGAAAGATTATCTAAGAAGATACTTGAGGCTCAAATAATAGCTATCCCAGGAGGATTCAGTGCTGGAGATGAGCCAGACGGATCTGGTAAATTTATAACAAATATATTACAAAACCCAAAAATTAAAGAGAGCATAAATAAATTCTTAGCTAACGAAGGATTGATGTTAGGAATTTGTAACGGATTCCAAGCTCTAATAAAATCAGGATTACTTCCTTATGGAGATATGGACAAATTAAATGAAAACTCTCCTACATTATTTAGAAATGATATTAACCGTCACGTTTCAAGAATGGCTACTACAAGAATAGCATCTAATTCTTCACCTTGGTTATCATCATTTAATATTGGAGATGTTCATTCAATAGCTCTATCACACGGAGAAGGAAAATTTGTTGTTAGTGCTGAATTTGCAAAAGAATTATTTGAAAATGGACAGGTTGCAACTCAGTACTGTGATTTAGAAGGAAACCCTACTTTAGATCCTAAATATAACTTAAACGGTTCATACTATGCAATTGAAGGTATAACTTCAAAAGATGGAAGAATCTTAGGAAAAATGGGACACTCAGAGCGTTATGAAGATGGAGTATTCAAAAATATCTATTTTGAAAAAATGCAAGACATATTCGCTAACGGAGTAAACTTCTTCAAAAAATAATTAAGAAAACAAGCTACATTAAATTTTTTAAATTTTATATCATATAAGTCTTAGAGAAAGAAGAGGAAAAATACAAAATGAGAGAATTTGATTATATATTAGATGAAATCCACGAAGAATGTGGAGTACTAGGGATACACAATGTGGAAAATGCAGCTCAATTAACTTACTATGGATTACATTCATTACAACATAGAGGACAACAAGGAGCAGGAATAGCAACTTCTGACAATGGATATATTTCAAGACACAGAGGAAGTGGACTTGTAATAGAGGTTTTTAACAGTGAAAATATAGCTAAACTAAAAGGGAATATGGCAATAGGACACGTAAGAATGGGAGATGTAAATGCTCCTGGTATTGAGAATATCCAACCACTTCTAGTTAGATCACATTTAGGAGATTTCTCAGTAGCTCACAACGGTAGAATAGTAAATGGTAATCAACTTAGAATACAACTTGAATTTGAAGGAAGTATTTTTCAATCATCTTCAGACAGTGAAATTTTATGTCACCTTATCCAAAAAGAGTCAGGAACTTTCACAGAGAAATTAACAAAGGCTGTGGCAAAACTTGAGGGAGCTTTCTCTTTCGTAGTTATGACAGGAAATACAATCTATGCTATAAGAGATAAAAACGGACTTCACCCACTATCAATAGCTACTTTAGGAGAGGGATTTGTAGTAAGTTCTGAAACAGTAGCTTTTGAAACTCTTGGAGCAAAATTCTTAAGAAGTGTAAAACCTGGAGAGATAATAAAAATAAATAAAGAGGGGCTAAAATCAATATTCTATACAAGAGCCACTCAAGATAAGATGTGTTCAATGGAATATATTTATTTCTCAAGACCAGATAGCACAATCAATGGACTTAACGTTCACACTTCAAGAAGAGTTTGTGGAAGAATCTTGGCTGAGGAGAGTCCTTGCCCAGAGGCAGATATGGTAATAGGTGTACCTGATTCATCACTTTCAGCAGCAGTTGGATATGCTGATGGTTCTGGTTTACCTTTTGAGACTGGACTTATAAAAAATCGTTACATAGGTAGAACATTTATTCAACCTACACAACAGGAGAGAGAAAGAGGGGTAAAAATGAAACTTTCCCCTATGTCTTCTGTAATAAAAGATAAGAAAATAGTTTTAGTAGATGACTCAATAGTTAGAGGAACTACAAGTAAATATATAATTAAATTATTAAAAGAGGCAGGAGCTAAAGAGGTACACGTAAGAATAGCCTCTCCTGCTATGATAGCACCTTGTTTTTACGGAGTTGACACTTCAAGTCTTAAGGACTTAATCAGTGCAAGAATGACTCTTGAGGAGCTAAGAGAGTATATAGCTGCAGATTCATTGGAGTTTTTATCAGTAGAAGGACTTAAAAAAGGGCTTGGAGAAAATATTTGTTCAGCTTGTTTTGATAAAAACTATCCAACATATTTATTTGATTTAGACAAAAAATTTATAGAAGAGAAGGAAGGGAAATAGAAATGAGTAAAGAATATATGGAAAATAATATGAGCAGTAAAAGATATATGGAGTCTGGAGTAAACTTAGAGGCTGGATACGAATCAGTTAGAAGAATAAAATCACACGTTGCAAGAACAAAAGTTAAAGGTGTAATAGATAGTATAGGAGCTTTTGGAGGAATGTTTGACTTATCAGCTCTTGGATATAAAGAGCCAGTATTAATAAGTGGTACTGACGGTGTTGGAACAAAATTAATGTTAGCATTCAAAATGGATAAACACGATACAATAGGGCAAGACGTTGTAGCTATGTGTGTAAACGACGTTTTAGTTCAAGGGGCTATGCCAATATTCTTCCTTGACTATGTAGCTGTTGGTAAAAACTTCCCAGAGCAAATAGAGCAAATCGTTAAAGGTGTTGCAGATGGTTGCGAACTTTCTGAATGTGGATTAATCGGTGGAGAAACTGCTGAAATGCCAGATATGTATGAAGTAGGAGATTATGACTTAGCTGGATTCTGCGTTGGTGTTGTAGAAAAATCTAAATTAATAACTGGGGACAAGGTTAAAAAAGGAAATAAAATAATTGGACTTCCATCAACAGGAGTTCACTCAAATGGATTCTCTCTTGTTAGAAAGATAGTTATGAAGGATAACAACCTTGACTTAAACGGATACAGAGATGAGTTTGATGGAAAATCTTTAGGAGAGGCTTTACTTACTCCAACAAGAATATATGTTAAAACAATAAAAAGATTATTAGAAGAGGTAGAGGTTAATGGAATGTGCCATATAACTGGTGGAGGATTCTACGAGAATGTACCAAGAATCATACCTCAAGGATTACAAGCTAAGATCGATACTAAAGTGATCGACACTCCAAAAATATTTAAATTCTTACAAGAGGTTGGACAAGTACCTAATGAAGAGATGTACAATGTATTCAATATGGGTATAGGATTTATGATAATAGTTGATGAAGATAAGGCTGACAAAACAATGGAAACTTTAAAAGCTCTAGGAGAAAAACCTGTACTTTTAGGAGAGGTTGTTGAAGGTGAAGAGGGAGTAGACTTAGTATGGTAAGAGTAGCCGTATTTGCCTCTGGAAATGGTGGAAATTTCCAAAGCATAGTTGAAACAAGTAGAAATTATGAAGAAAAAAACTATGAGATAGAACTTTTAATAGTTGATAAAGAATCAGCTTTTGCAATAGAGAGAGCTAAAAAATTAGGAGTACCATACTATGTGGTACTTCCTAAGAGCTTTTCATCAAAGAAAGAGTATGAAGAGAGAATTATCGAAATCTTAAAAGAGAATAAAATTGATTTAGTAGCCCTTGCTGGATATATGAGAATAATATCACCTACTCTTTTAAATGAGTATAGAGATAGAATAGTAAATATTCACCCAGCCTACCTACCAAACTTCCCTGGGAAAGATGGTATAGGGGACGCATTCAGAGCTGGAGCAAAGGAAACAGGAGTAACAATTCACTATGTTGACGAAGGTGTGGACAGTGGAAAGATAATCTATCAAGAAAAATTGACTATCGAAAAAGATTGGGATATAGAAAAATTAGAGGAAGAGATCCACAAGATAGAACATAGAATTTATCCAAAAACTTTAAAAGAATTATGTAAAAATTTTTAGGAGGAAATGAGAGATGAAAAGAGCTTTAATAAGCGTTTCAGATAAAACTGGTATAATAGAATTTGCTAAGGAGTTAGTAACATTAGGTTATGAAATAATATCAACTGGTGGAACAAAAAAATCTTTAGATGAGGCTGGAATAAAAACAATGGGAATATCTGATGTAACAAAATTCCCTGAGATGATGGACGGAAGGGTAAAAACTCTTCATCCAAATGTACACGGAGGATTACTTTGTGTAAGAGATAACCCTGAGCATATGAAAGATTTAGTGGACAACCACATTGAATTAATAGATATGGTAGTAGTAAACCTATATCCATTTAAAGAAACTTTAAAAAAAGGTGGAACTCACGAAGAACTTATCGAAAATATAGATATCGGTGGTCCTAGTATGTTAAGATCAGCTGCTAAAAACCATAAGTTTGTAACTGTTTGTGTTGATCCAGCTGACTATCAAAGAGTTTTAGAGGAGATAAAAGAAAATGGAGATACTACTTTAGAGTTTAGATGTGAATTAGCAGCTAAAGTATTTAGAACAACTGCAGCTTACGACGCTCTAATAGCTCAATACTTAACTTCTAAACTTGGAATAGAATATCCTGAAAAATTAACATTGACTTATGAGAAGGTTCAAGGATTAAGATATGGTGAAAACCCTCACCAAACAGCAGCTTTCTATGCTACTCCAATGACTGGATACTCTATTGCTGGAGCAAAACAACTTCACGGAAAAGAGTTATCATACAATAATATCCAAGACGCAAACGGTGCTATTGAGATATTAAGAGAGTTTTTAAACTCTGGAAAATCAGCTGTTGTAGCTGTTAAACACACTAACCCTTGTGGTGTTGGAATTGGAAACTCATTAAAAGAGGCTTGGGACAGAGCTTACTCAGCTGACCCTATCTCAATATTTGGTGGAATAGTGGCTACTAATGAGGTTATCGATACTGAAGTGGCTAACGAATTACATAAATTATTCCTAGAGATAGTAATAGCTCCAGGATTTACTGATGAGGCTTTAGAGATATTAAAGGCTAAGAAAAATATAAGACTTATGACTTTAGATATAAATCAAGAGATATATAATAAGAAAAAAGTAGTAGGTGTAAACGACGGAATACTTATCCAAGATATAGACTTTGGAGAGGTTAAGGCTGAGGACTTAGTTTGTGTTACTGAAACTAAACCAAGTGCTGAGGATATTGAGGAGTTATTATTCGGATGGAAAGTTGTTAAAAATGTAAAATCTAACGCTATCGTTGTAAGTAAAAACAACCAAACTTTAGGTGTTGGAGCTGGACAAATGAACAGGGTTGGAGCTGCTAAGATAGCTCTTGAACAAGCTGGGGAAAAATCTAAGGGAGCTTACCTATCATCTGATGCATTCTTCCCAATGCCAGACACAGTACAATTAGCTATTGAGTATGGTATAAAAGCTATAATTCAACCAGGTGGATCTATAAAAGACCAACTTTCAATCGACGAATGTAACAAACACGGAATAGCAATGGTATTCACAAAAATGAGACATTTTAAACACTAATTTTTAAATTTAGAAAATTTTGAAAAGAGGGGAAAAAATGAAGGTATTAGTAATAGGAAAAGGTGGAAGAGAACACGCTCTAGCTTGGAAGATAAACCAAAGTCCACTTGTAGATAAAGTATTTGTTGCACCGGGAAATCCAGGAATAGAAGAGTTCGGTGTAAATGTAAATATAAAAGATAGCGACGTTGAAGGGTTAGTAGACTTCGCTTTAAAAGAAAATATAGATTTAACAGTTGTAGGTCCTGAAACAACTTTAGCTTTAGGAGTGGCTGACGCTTTTGAGGCTAAGGGATTAAAAATATTTGGACCTAAAAAAGATGTGGCAAGACTTGAAAGTAGTAAGGACTTCGCTAAACATATAATGGAAAAATATAACGTTCCAACAGGAGCATATAAAACTTTTGATAACAAGGCTGAGGCTTTGGAATATGTAAATAAAAAAGGTGCTCCAATAGTTATAAAAGAGGACGGATTAAAGGCTGGTAAAGGTGTTACTGTGGCTCTAAAAATAGAGGAGGCTTACGAGGCACTGGATATAGCTTTTGATATACCAAATAATAGAGTTGTTATTGAGGACTACCTTGACGGATTTGAGTTTTCACTTATAGCTCTAGCTCACAATGACAAGGTTATACCTTTAGAGGTTGGACAGGATCACAAAAGAGTATTTGACGGAGATCTAGGACCTAACACTGGGGGAATGGGAGTTTATTCTCCAGTAAAAAGAGTTACTAAGGATATAATTGAGGCAAGTGTTAATGAGATAATAAGACCTACTTTAAAAGGTTTAGTTAAAGAGGGGCTACCTTTCACAGGATTTATCTTTGCTGGAATAATGGACACTAAAGAGGGAGTAAAAACTATCGAGTTTAATGCAAGATTTGGAGATCCTGAGGCTGAGTCAATTTTACCAAGAATGGAGAGCGACTTAGTGGAACTTATCCTTGATATAATGAACGATAAAGAGACTCCTGTTAAATGGAAGGACACAACAACTTGTGGTGTTGTAATGGCATCAGAAGGTTACCCAGCTAGTTCAACTGTTGGGGCAGAGATCACTATACCTGAGGGTATCGAGTCTCAAATCTTCCATATGGGAACTAAGTTAGAAGATGGAAAACTTCTTACAAACGGTGGAAGAGTTCTTATCGTAGTTGGAGAAGGAAAAGATCTTAAAGAGGCAAAGGCTAAGGCTTATGCTGATATTGAAAAAATAAAATGTGATAAATTATTTTACAGAAAAGATATTGGAGCCAAAGATTTAATTGATTAAAAATTAATTTTATTGTGGTAAAAATATAAAAAATATGATATAATAACAAAAATACAAAAAAAGAGGCTGTTTTTTTATCAGCCTCTTTGTTAAAAAGTTTAATTAAATTTTTAATATAAAGGAGATAGACCCAATGGATACAATGAATGGAAAAATAGTTAAAGAAGCAATAACATTTGATGACGTATTATTAATACCTGCTGAATCTAATGTACTACCACAAGACATTAACTTAAAAACTCAACTTACTAAAAACATAACTTTAAATATCCCTATTATCAGTGCTGCTATGGATACAGTTACAGAGGCTGACCTAGCTATCGCTCTTGCTAGACAAGGGGGACTTGGATTTATCCACAAAAATATGACAATAGAAGAGCAAGCTAAAGAGGTAGATAAGGTAAAAAGAAACGAAAGTGGAATGATATTAAACCCTATCACATTAACTAAAGATCACACTTTAGGTGACGCTGATGACTTAATGGGACAATATAAAATATCTGGACTTCCTATCGTTGAAGAAGACGGAAAATTAATCGGTATCATAACAAACAGAGATTTAAAATATAGAAAAGACTACGATACTTTAGTTAAAGATGTTATGACTAAAGAAAATCTAATCACAGCTCCAGTAGGAACTAACTTAGATCAAGCTAAAGATATATTACTTTCTAACAGAATAGAAAAATTACCAATCGTAGACGAAAACGGATACTTAAAAGGATTAATCACAATAAAAGACATTGATAAAATAGTTGAATATCCAAATGCTTGTAAAGATGAGCACGGAAGATTAAGAGTTGGAGCTGCTGTTGGTATCGGAAACGACACTATCGAAAGAGTTAGAGCTCTAGTAGAAGCTGGTGTTGACGTTATCACTATGGACTCAGCTCACGGACATTCAGCTGGAGTTATAAGAAGAGTAAGAGAAATAAGAGAGGCTTTCCCTAACCTTGAGTTAATAGCTGGAAACATTGTAACTGCTGAGGCTGCACTTGCTTTAATAGATGCAGGAGTTAACGCTGTTAAAGTTGGAATCGGACCTGGATCTATCTGTACTACAAGAGTTGTTGCAGGGGTTGGAGTACCTCAATTAACTGCTGTAAACGACGTTTACCAAGTTTGTAAAGAAAGAGGAATCGGAGTTATAGCTGACGGAGGAATCAAACTTTCTGGAGATATCGTTAAGGCTTTAGCATCTGGTGCTGACTGTGTAATGCTTGGAGGAATCTTAGCTGGAACTACTGAGGCTCCTGGTGAAGAGATAATTTACGAAGGAAGAAAATATAAAGTTTATGTTGGAATGGGTTCTCTTGCTGCTATGAAGAGAGGTTCTAAAGATAGATACTTCCAAAACGACGCTAAAAAATTAGTTCCTGAGGGAATTGAAGGAAGAATAGCTTATAGAGGAGATTTAAGAGACGTTATATTCCAATTATGTGGTGGAATAAGAGCTGGTATGGGATACTGCGGAACTCCTACAATCCAAGAGCTTAAAGAAAATGCTAAGTTTGTTAAAATAACTGGTGCTGGATTAAGAGAGAGCCACCCTCACGATATCCAAATAACTAAAGAAGCTCCTAACTACTCTTCAAGATAGTTTGGAAAGAATAATATAAATTAAGAGTTCAGATCTATTTTCTGAACTCTTTTTTCTTTTTTTGACGTGGGGAAAAATCTTCCCCATAATTGTTGTATATGATATAATAAAATAAAAAATATTATGGGGGAAATATGCAATTGATATATTTTTGGGGAAGGTCTATTGGAAGAGGGATTAATTTTAATTCTAATTTTTATTTTGAAGTAGAGATGGAAAAAGATAATAAATATCATTTAAAAAGATTAAAAGAAAAAGAAAAAAAAATACCTAAAAATTTTTTTGGGAAAGAAATAGAAAGTATCAGTTGTATTATAGGGAAAAATGGAGCGGGAAAAACTTCATTAATAAAAGATATTTTAGAGAACCAAAGAGAATTTTTAGAAAAGACAATAAATTTAAATAAAAATATTTATATTTTTGAAGAAAATGATCAGATTTATATATTGAAAAAAACAAATAAGTTAGTAATAGATTTTAAAGATTATAGATTGATCGATTTTGAGGAATATTTAGAAAAGATAGATATAAAATATATCTATTATACAAGTAATTTAAGTACATTATTATCAAAAGACTATCATATTATAGATATTTCTTTGAGAGGACAATTAGAGAATAAGGTAGGAAAAGAAGAATATAAAGGAGAAAAATTTTTTGAAAAATATTATGAGGATGTGTTTCAAAAAAATTTAGAATTTATAATTAATGAAAGTACACTCATAGAAAATATTCCTTATGAGGATTTTAAAGAAAAATTACTAAAAATAAGAAATGAAGGGGAAATTAGTTGTAGATTTAATTTAGAAGGATATCTTTATTTAAATAATGAAGTTATAAAAAGTTTAAAACTTCCAAAAATACTAGATAATAAAAGTCTAAATTTAAAATACTTTACAGAAAAAAATGAATTTATTGAGGGTTTGGATATTTTAAAAATATTAAGAGTAAAAGAAAATGAACAGGATGAATTTCTAAAACAATTAGGAAGATATATAATTTTTTGGTTTTACTGGGATTTAAGAAATGGAAGATTTGAGAAAATACTATTTAGAAAAATTTTGATAAATGAGCAAGAAAAAGATTTAAAAGTATGGATAAAACGAACAATAGATATATTAGAAAATGAAATTTATACAAAGAATAATGTTACTTCAAGAATAAGATTAAGAATGTTGAAAGCTATAAAAATGATTATAAATAATGATAAAATAAAATTTTGTAATAAAGAAATGATATTGAACTATTCAGATGCTAAAGAGATTTTTAAAAAGACTCAAAATCAAGATTTATTACCAATACCAGACAAGAGAACATTACTAAATTTTCAATTTAAGGAAAAATTTAGTAGTGGAGAATTAGAACTTTTAAAATTGTTAACTAGTTTAAAAAATTGTAAAGAAAAAGTAGGAGAAACAAAAAATATTATTTTATTCTTTGAAGAATTAGAAGCTTTTATGCATCCAGAATGGCAAAGAAAAATTATAGATTTTTTATTAACAATAAAAAATAGTTTAGCGTGGTTGAAGAATAAAAATATTCAAATAATTTTATCTTCTCATACTCCTTTTATAGTAGGAGATTTGTTAGAAACAAATATATCGTTTATAGAAAATGGAAAAGTAATGAGAAGTGAAAATAAAACTTTTGGAAGTAATATATATGATTTATTCAAAAATAATTTTTTATTAGAGTCTTGTTTTGGAGAATTTTCAAAAAATAAGATAAAAAAAGTTATAGAATTGTTGACAAAAACAGAAGATAATGAATATAAAATACAAGAAATAGAAGAAAATAAAGAAGAAATTATGTTTATAATAGACAATTTAGGAGAACCAATAATAAAAAAGAAATTAAAAAAGATGTATCTAGAATATAAAGAAGAAACCGAAAAAGATTTGGAAAATGATATTGAAAAGATAAAGTGTTATATGAAATTAAATGAATTAACTTCAGAAAAAATAATTAGAATTTTAGAGGAAAAAAATGATAAAACTCAATAAAAATAAATTTATAGAAAGAGAACATAAAAAATGGTTTGATGGTTTTATCCTTTCTAAATTAGAAGATAAAATTAAAGAAAAAGAAAAGTTGAATTTGGATAGTAAGTATATAAAATTTTTAAACAGATTAAAAGATGTTTCTATAGCTGATAATTTTAAAATGTTAAAATTAATAGAAGAGTTTGAAAAATTAGAAAATAAAAATAATTACATAAAAGAATTAAAAGAAATCTTTGATTATGATTTTTTTTCAAAGAGAGATCCTAAAAATTGGGGAAGACATAAATTAATAACAAGTTTAAAAATAAAAGTTTGTCCTTATTGTCAGAGAAATTATATAAGTTCATATGAAGAGAATGAATCAAAATCTAATAAAACAACAGCTGATTTAGATCATTTTTATCCAAAAGCTGAGTACCCTTTTTTAGCCTTGAGTTTGTACAACTTTATACCAAGTTGTCAAATATGTAATAGTAGGATGAAAGGTAAAAAGTCAGTATATGACAGAGAATTGAAAAAAAATAAGATAGTTCATCCCTATGAAGATGATTTTAAAGGAATATTTAAAACAGAAGATAAGATTCTTGAGGTTTTATTGGGAAATGAATCAGAATTTAAAGTTATTATTGATTCAAAAAATGATGTGAAAACCTCTGAAACTATTTCGATGTTAAAACTAGATAAAGTATATGAAAGAACACATAATGATTATCTTTTAAATATGATAGAGAATATTAAAAATAAACCAGAGACATATCTTGAATCAATAGCAGAACTATTTATAAATGAGAATATAGAAAATAAAGAAAAAATAAAAGAAATTGTATTAAAAAATTTAAAAGAATTAGTAATAGAACCATATAAATTTAAAGTAGAAAATAAGGAACCATTAGCTAAGTTAACAAAAGATATATTAGAAGAGTTTGGTATAGAAATTTAGTGGGGAAAAATCTTCCCTACAACTTTAAAATAAAAGAGGGGGTGATTTCCCCCTCTGATAGAAAATATTAATTAACCAAAGATTGATTTTAATATTTTAACTATAACAGTAACAATGATTTCGATAAGTTTATGCCTATAAAAATCGTCCATTTAAACTAATTAGCATTAGCAACAAAGTACTCAAAAGCCACAATCTCAGCCTTTTCCACTCCAATTCTACCAAGGGAAGTTTCACCAGATTTTATCTCCTTAGAAAGTTGTTGAATCCACTCGTCGTAAGAGCTATAAGGGCAACCCTCTGGAAGAGCTGTTCCCTCTGTTTTCATCTTCTCCAAAGTTTCAAGTGTAAGTTTGTCGTCAGCTAATTCCTTATTATAAGTCACCTCTCTTTTGATAGATTCTTTAAGTTTGTTAAGAGATTCCTGTACTATTGGTTTTGCCTCTTGATTTGTCATTTTAACCCTCCTTTGATCTTTGATATAACTAATATTATCATAAAAAAATCAGAAATATAAAAGAGCTGTGGAGGGCTGTGGAAAAATTAAAAAAATTATTTTATAGTGAGTTGGAAGAGGGAAAATTGGAAAAAATTTTTAAAATTATATCCTCTCTATTTAAGAAAAATTATGGGGAGATAAGAGGGAGTTAACCTTAAAGAACCGTTGACAATAAAGGAAAAATATTATATAATTTAACTGATCTGAAGGCAGAAAAAGTCGGTAAAAACTTAAGGGTGTATCAAAATATTTAGTGGGAAAAATTAAGTTTTGACTTTTTAGGTTGGAAGATAGACCTAAAAAATACGGTGTTATGGGACTTAGGAAGCCTAACCTAAATTTAAAAATAAGGTGTTAAATAAATAGGATTTAAATAGAATATATCTTCTAAAAAAAGTCAGAAATGGCTTTTTTTATTTTTTGAAAATTTTAATTAAATTATATTTTTTAGAGTTAGGGTGCT
>NZ_JARHZE010000054.1 GCF_029258315.1 Fusobacterium sp.
ATTTTATTATTTTTTATGATTACTTATCTAAATAAACTGTTATTTGACAATTTTTTAAATTTAAATAGAAAACTCTCAAATTAGCTTTATCTAATATATCTAATTTTTTTGTTAATTCTTCTTTTTCTAAAGAAATAGAAAATAAAAAATTTTCTTCCCTTAATTCAAGATAATAAAATTTAGAATCAATTATTCTTATTTTAAATTCATTTAAATTGGCACTTAATGTGTCTTGATTATTTCTATAAAATATTCTAAACTCTTTTTTATCATTTAGTATCTTTTCTAAATCTAATATAGTCATTAGTATCTCCTTTAATATCTAATAATCTTAAAGTATAGAAGTTAGGGATTTTTTTCTATATATAATTTAATCTAGTTAAATTTAGAAATATTTTTCATTTTAATTTTTACAATCAAATTCACTTTTAAATAATCATCTTATTTATTATTTGTATTTCTTATCTAACACCTTATATTTATTAATTAATTTTCTAAAAAAATTCATAAAAACATTTATTATTAAACAATTTTCTAAAAATTTAAAGTATTTTCCGTTTTCTCTAACTAATCTACATAATATAACTTAATTATAGCACAAAAATAAAATAAATCAACATTATACAAATTTTTAATTTTATTAAAAATATAAAAGAGACTGAAAAATATCTCAGTCTCTAAATAAAATCATTAAATTATTTTACAGTTGGAACTTCACAAGCTTTTATATTCCAAATCTCATCAGCATATTTTCTTATAGTATTATCAGATGAGAAAATTCCTGAATTAGCTATATTAACTAAGCACATTTTTTGCCATTTTTCTTGATCTCTGTATAATTTATCAATTTTTTCCTGAGCTTTTACATAAGCGTCAAAATCTTTAAATACAAAGAATTCGTCATTTTTATTAAATAAATCATCCAATATCATAGAGAATTCTGAAGAATCAACTCCATAATATCCTGTTGTTATTTGCTCAATAATCTTTTGAAGTCTTGGATCATTATCATATACATCTCTCATATTATATCCACCAAATGCATTATAATGCATTACCTCTTGAGATGTAAGTCCAAATACAACTATATTCTCTCTTCCAACAGCCTGATCTATCTCAACATTAGCACCATCAAGTGTAGCTAAAGTAATAGCCCCATTCATCATAAATTTCATATTTCCTGTACCTGATGCTTCTTTTGATGCAGTAGATATTTGTTCACTTACATCTCCGGCAGGAATTACTTTTTCAGCTAAGCTAACTCCATAGTTTTCTAAGAATATAACTTTTATTTTTCCATTTATTGATTTATCGTTGTTTACTTTTGCAGCAACAGTATTTATAAGTTTTATAATCTGTTTAGCTAAAGAATATCCTGGGGCAGCTTTTGCTCCAAAGAAGAAAGTTCTTGGTACAATATCTAATTTTGGATTTTCTTTTAGTTCATTATATAGATACATTATATGGAAAAGATTTAATAACTGACGTTTATAAGCATGAAGTCTTTTTACTTGAACATCAAATATAGATTTTGGATCTATTTCTATATTATATTCGTCTTTTATAAATTTAGCTAATTCCATTTTCTTATCCATTTTTATTTTTCCAAGTCTAGCTAAAATTTTCTTATCATCTTTATAATCTAATAGTTTTGTCATAGAAGTTACATCTTTTGCCCATTCTTCATTTCCACCATATAACTCTGTAAATAAATTTGTTAATGGACGATTAGCTTTAATTAACCATCTTCTATAAGTTATACCATTTGTTTTATTATTAAATCTTTCTGGATACATTTCATAGAAATCTTTTAATTCTCTATTTTTTAATATCTCTGTATGTAACCAAGCAACCCCGTTAATTGAATGAGAACCTACTATTGCAAGGTTAGCCATTTTTATATTATTGTCTTGAATGATTGACATATTATTTATTTTATTCCAATCATTATAATATCTCTCTGCAACATCTTTACAGAATCTTCTATTGATCTCTTCTATTATCATATACACTCTTGGAATTAATCTTTGGAATAAATCTACATTCCATTTTTCTAAAGCTTCTGCCATTATTGTATGGTTTGTATATGCCATAGTTTTTATAGTTATTCTCCAAGCTGTATCCCAATCTAAATCATAATCATCTAATAATATTCTCATAAATTCTGCAACAGCCACAGCTGGGTGAGTGTCATTTATATGAATAGCCACATAGTTATGAATTTCTGTTATAGGCTCTCCTAATTTTAAAAACCCTCTTATTATACTTTGGATACCAGCACTTGTAAAGAAATATTCTTGTTTAAGTCTTAATCTTTTTCCTTCAAAACTAGTATCATCTGGATAAAGTACTTGAGATATTTCTTCAACAGCATATCTCTGCTCTAAATATCTTAAATACTCTCCTCTTTGTAATGTAGATAAGTCAATATCTTGTTCTGGCATATCTGCACTCCAAAGTCTTAATGTATTTACATTGTTTGTTTGGTATCCTGGTACAGGTACATCATAAGGTACTGCACGAATTATCTCTGGATTTTCATATATTGGTATTAATTTTCCATTTTCTTCTTTTAAGTAAACATGTCCACCAAAACGAACGTCTACACTTTTATCTGCTCTTTTTATTTCCCAAACGAAATCTTTTTTTAACCAGTCATCAAGTTGCTCTACTTGATAACCATTTTTTATTTTTTGTTTAAATAATCCATGTTTAAAACGAATTCCATTTCCATGAGCTGGTAGAGATAAAGATGCCATAGAATCTATAAAACAAGCTGCTAATCTTCCAAGTCCACCATTTCCTAATCCCGCATCTTCTTCATATGATACAATCTCATTAAAATCTATTCCTAATTCTTTTAATGCTTCTTCGCAAACATCTCTTATTCCTAAATTGATAAGATTTGTCTCAAGTAATCTACCAATTAAAAACTCCATTGAAAAATAATATGTTTGTTTTACTTTATGTGTTCTATATGTTTTATTAGTTTCAGACCATTTTTCTGTTAAGTAATCTTTTATAAGTTTTCCAAGTGCAAAATATTTATGATCTAAACTAGCTTGATCAATATCTTCTGCAAAAGTAAAAGTTAATCTTTTAAGATAATCTTTTTTTATCTCTTCTTTTGTCTTATTAAGTATCATTAACATTCCTCCCAATTTATAAAAAAATTTCCCTGCTTATCACAGGGAAATCCTCTTTTATTTTAATATAATTTCTACCTGCATAGAAATTATATACAGTTCTTAATAAAATTTCAACTACTATTTTTTTTTATTAATTTTTCGGTTAATTTTTGTTAAAAAAGTAATTATTTTTGTCCTAACTTACTATATAATTCTTTATATTTAAGAGCTGACTCTTTCCAACTTATTTCTGAATCCATAGCATTTTCTTGTAATTTTCTCCATACTTTTTTATCTTTATATAACTCTACTGCCTCTTCTATCACATGTAACATATCATGTGCATTATAGTTTGTAAATGAGAAACCATTACCTGTTCCCTTATATTTATCATATGGAATTACTGTATCCTTAAGTCCTCCAGTTTCTCTAACTATTGGTAATGTTCCATATCTTAAAGCTATTAATTGACCAATTCCACAAGGTTCAAATTGAGAAGGCATTAAGAACATATCAGATCCAGCATAAACCTGTGCTGCTAGTTTACTGTCAAAACCAATATATCCAAACATTTTATTTTTATATTTATAATTGTAGTATCTAAACATATCCTCATAAGATTTATCTCCAGTACCAACAACTACAAATTGAACATCTAATCTTAAAATATCATCAATAACTCTTGTTATCAAATCCAAACCTTTTTGAGAAACAAGTCTTGATACAAGTCCAATCATTGGAACATCCTCTCTTACAGGAAGTCCTAGTTCTTCTTGCAATTTTAATTTATTAACAACTTTATAATCTAATGTTTTTTTATCATATTGCTTAAATATATGCTTGTCAGTAGAAGGATTATGTTCTTCATAATCTATTCCATTTACAATACCATATAATTTATAACTTACTCCATTTAAAAGTCCGTCTAGATTTTCTCCAAAATATGGAGTTCTTATCTCTTCAGAATAAGATTTACTTACTGTATTAACTATGTCAGAATACATTATTCCAGCTTTCATAAAGGAAATTCCATCATAAAATTTAATCTTATCTTCTGCATAGAAAGAATCGTCTAGATTTAATAACTCTCCTAATATAGCTTTTGAAAATACACCTTGATATTTTAAATTATGAATAGTATAAACTGTTTTTATTCCTTGATATCTCACATCATAAGCATAATGAGTTTTTAGAAATAATGGAACTACCCCTGTATGCCAGTCATTACAATGAATAACATCAGGTTTAAAATTTTCTAAATATTTTATACTTTCAAGAACTGCTCTTGAGAAAAATGTAAATATTTCTCCATCATCAAAATGTCCATATGGTTCTTCTCTTTTAAAATAATATTCATTATCTACAAAATAAAAAGTAATACCATCATATTCTAAAGTTTCTAATCCACAATACTGATTTCTCCATCCAACTTGAACTTTGAATTCAGCAACTTTTTTCATTTGATCTTTAAACTTATCAGATATTTTTCCATATTTTGGAAGAATCACTCTTACGTCAACAGCTATTTTTTTTAATGCTTTTGGTAATGCATATGCTACATCAGCAAGTCCACCTGTTTTTAAGAAAGGAGCCGCCTCAGATGCTGCAAATAAAACTTTCATTGCTCCACCTCCATATTTTACAAATAAATAATTACTTAGCCATCTCTTTTTCAATTATTAATGGATAAATATTACTTCCTCTAAGTTCTGTACCCTCTTCTAAGACAACATTTTTATCCATAATAACATTTTTTATTTTACATCCTGTTTTTATTCTACAGTTTTGTAAAATTATACAATTTTCAACTTCTGCTCCCTCTTCTATTATAGAAGATCTTGATATTATACTATCTTTTATAGTTCCTGCTATTTCACAACCATTTGCCACTAGAGAGTTACTAACTTTTGATCCTCTTGAATATTTAGTTGGAACTGAATCTTTAGATTTACTATAAATTGCACGTCCCTCTTTAAAGAACAATTCTTTTGTAATATCTACATTTAACATATCCATATTAGTATTATAATATGTTAAAAGAGAGTTTACACAACCTAAATATCCTTTGTGCTCATATCCTTTTATATCTATTTTTCCTAAATTTTCATAGATAACTGATTTTAAACTTCTAGCATAGTCAGCATAAGAAACTTTATCTATTAAAGACTCTAAATAAGATTTTTTCATTACAAATATTTCCATAGATATATTAGCATCTTTATTTACGCCTTTATTTTTTTCTACACTTAAAATTTCTCCATTAGGATTTATTTGAAGTACTCCACAATCAGTATATTTCTTGTCAGCTTCATTAGTATGTTTATAAACAAGTGTTACTACTGCTCCTGTTCTTTGATGTTGTCTTACTACATCTTCTATATCAACATTAGCTATTAAATATGTTGAAGCAAATACAACATATTCCTCTTTTACTCTGCTTAAAAATTCTTTATTATCATTTAAAATTTGTAAATCATAACTTACAGATTGATTTCTTTTATCATGGAACATATAAAGCCCTTTGTTTCTTCTATTTAAATCCCAAGCTCCTCCACTTCCAATATGGTCTCTTAAAGATCTACTATCTGTTTGTGTTAAAATTCCAACTAATTTTATTCCAGAATTTACCATATTTGATAATCCAAAATCTATAACTCTATATTTTCCTGCAATAGGAATTGAAGCTACTGCTCTGTGAGCTGCAAGTCTTCTTAAATTATCTCTACTTTCTGTTGCACTTAATATTCCAAAGCAATTATTTAACATACTTACTCACTCTCCCCAAAATTATTTTGTTACATCTTCATTAACTAATCTGTCTTCTTCTATTAAAGCTATTTCTTTATCTCCAGCTACTTTTTTACCTTCTTCAACTACTACATGTCTTCCACAAATAGCTCTTGATACACTTCCATCTTTTTTAATTATACTATCACACATAACAACAGAATCTTTTACTACTGCTCCCTCTTCAACTACTACTCCTTGGAATAATATTGAGTTTTCAACAGTTCCATTGATTACACATCCCTCTGTTATTAGAGAGTTTTCTATAATAGCTTTATCTCCAATTACTTGACTTGGTTTATTAGTAGATTTAGAATAAATTCTCCAGTTTTTATCAAAAATATCAAATTTTGGTTTTTCTCCTAATAAATCCATATTAGCTTCCCATAAGCTTTCAACTGTTCCAACATCTTTCCAGTATCCTTCAAATGGATAAGCTATAAGTTTTTTACCTTCTCCTAATAATTTTGGTATAATATCCTTTCCAAAGTCATTAGATGAATTTTCATTTTTTTCATCTTCCATCAATGCTTTTTTAAGAACTTTCCAATTGAAAATATAAATTCCCATTGAAGCTAGAGTGCTTTTTGGCTGTGCTGGTTTTTCTTCAAACTCATAAATTTCATCTTCATTTTTAACGTTCATAATTCCAAATCTACTAGCTTCTTCTAAAGAAACATCAAGAACTGCTATTGTTGCATCTGCTCCTCTTAATTTATGATACTCAAGCATTTTATTATAATCCATTTTATAAATATGGTCTCCTGAAAGAATTAATACATACTCTGGATCATAATCATCTATAAAATCTATATTTTGATAAATTGAGTTAGCTGTACCTTTATACCACCAACCTCCATCTTCTTGCATATAAGGTGGTAAAATACTTACTCCTCCATAGTTTCTGTTTAAGTCCCAAGAAGTTCCAATTCCAATATAACTATTTAAAGCTTTTGGTTTATATTGTACAAGGATACCAACTGTATCAATTCCTGAGTTAGTGCAGTTACTTAATGGGAAATCTATAATTCTATATTTTCCACCAAAAGGAACTGCTGGTTTTGCGATATTTTTAGTAAGAAGTTTTAGTCTACTACCTTGACCTCCTGCTAATATCATAGCTATCATTTCTTTTTTCATAATCCTCACACCCTCCTATTTTTTATGTCCAAATTTGCTATTTTCTTTTTTATTGTTATTTCTGTTTCTTTTTTTTCATCTTTAAATTTTGGTTTTAATATAATTGTTGATAATGGTGGTATATTTAATTCAATAGAATATGGAATTCCATTTCTATCTTGTAATTTTGGTTTTATTATTCCACCATTTAATATATTAGTACCTGAATATATATCTCTATCACTATTAAAAATTTCTTCATAATCCACTAAGTATTCACTTCCAACTAAATAGTTAAAATGTGGTACTGGGGTAAAATTACAAACAAACAATAAGAAATCTTTTTCATCTTTACCTTTTCTTACAAAAGATATTATACTTTCTTGATAATTACTGTGATCTATCCATTTAAATCCATCTGATGTAATATCTTGTTCCCAAAGTGATCTCTCTTTTTTATATAAATTATTCAAATCTTTTACATATCTTTTTATACTGTCGTGTTTTGGATATTTAAGCATCTTCCATTCCAGCTCTTCATAGAATCTCCATTCCATAAATTGCCCAATCTCAGTTCCCATAAAATTCAATTTCTTTCCTGGGTGACCAAACATATATCCTAAAAACATTCTAAGACTTGCAAATTTATCTTCATAATTTCCAAACATCTTATCAAGAATAGATTTTTTACCGTGTACAACTTCATCATGAGATAATGATAATATATAATTTTCTGAAAAACAATACATCAAAGAAAAAGTAACTAAATTATGATGATATTGTCTATAGATTGGATCCATCTCCATATATTTTAGCATATCATTCATCCAACCCATATTCCATTTATAGTTAAATCCTAATCCACCAACATAAGCTGGTCTTGTAACAAGTGGCCACGCAGTAGCTTCTTCAGCTATCATAAGAGGATTTTTAAATTTGGAAAAGACTATTTCATTTAAAAGCTTTAAAAATTCTATGGCTTCTAGATCTTCATCTCCTCCATATTTATTTTTTAATCCTCTAACTTCTGGCTGTCCATACTCTAAATATATAATATTTGAAACTGCATCTGCCCGAATTCCATCTATATGGTAAATATCAAATAAGAAAACTGCATTGGATATTAAAAAACTTCTAACTTCAGGACTTGCCAAATTAAAGTTAGCTGTTCCCCAACCTTTATTTTCACTTCTCCATTCATCTGGATATTCATAAAGTGGTGTTCCATCAAATTTCAAAAGCCCATGAGCATCTTTACAAAAATGCCCTGGAACCCAGTCAAGAATAATTCCTATTCCTGCTTTATGAAATTCATTTACCATATATTTAAATCCTTCTGGATCTCCATATCTACTTGTTAGTGAATAATAACCAACAGCTTGATATCCCCAAGATCCATCAAGTGGATGTTCTGAAAGAGGCATTATCTCTATATGAGTATACCCCATTTCTAAAATATATGGCAACAATTTATCACAAATTTCCTTATAATCTAAAAATCCACTTTCATCTTTTAATTCTTGTTGAGTTTTTTCTAAATCAGGTTTATCTATTTTTTTTATCTCTGACTCTAATTTTCTTTTCCAAGAACCTAAATGTATTTCATAAATATTTATTGGATTTTCAAAGGGATTCCATTTCTCTCTTTTATCTATCCATTCATCATCTTCCCAATTATATGGTTTTGTAACATCTTTTACAATAGAGGCTGTACCTGGTCTTAACTCCGAGTAAAAAGCAAAGGGATCAGCTTTTAAAAAAACTTCATCATTCTTTGAAGTTATTTTATACTTATATATATCCCCCTCTTTTATATTTGGAACAAATATACTCCATACTCCATGATAGCCATTAAAAAACATTCTATGCTTTGAGCCGTCCCAATTATTAAAATTTCCAACTAATTGAACATCTTTTGCATTAGGAGCCCAAACTTTAAATTCAGCCCCTTTTTTTCCTTCCTTCTCAACTAAATGACAACCTAAACTATAATATAGTCTATAATTTACCTGAGAATGAAACAAACGCATCTCTTCCCCAAATTCTTCAATATCCTCAAAAATCATAGTTCACCTCTATTTCAACTATCTATTTTCTAGTTTTTTTATATACTCCTCATCTGTTATTACTTCTATTCCATTCTTTAAAAGTAATTCTGATGTGATTCCATTTCCATTTACAATAGTTCCTGTAAAACTTCCATCATAAATCTCTCCGCAACCACAAGAGGGACTTCTTCTTCTAAATATAACTTTTTTTATATCTAGAGCTTTTAAGATTTCTAAAGTTCTCTCTGCTCCTAAACTATATTCAGAAGTAACATCTATACCATCTTTATTAATAACTTTTCTTTTTTTATTTTCATCTTCTTGTATCTCTGCTGGAACTCTCGGAGTTTTTAATCCCCCAAGCTGTTCTGGACAAATAGGAACTAATTTTCCTTCATTTAAAAGTTGTAAAAATATTGGCTCTAAATTATTCTTTCCGTTATATTTACAATTTATCCCACAAAGACAACTACTTACACCTATCAATTTTTTCTCCTTTATTTTCCTGATTTAAACATAGCAGAAAATCTTACTGGTATTTTTGTTTCAAAAGATAAAATCTTATTTGTTCTAGGGTGTTTAAAAACTATTGTTCTTGCATGAAGTCCTAGTCTTCTCAATGGATTTGTAGTGGCTCCATATTTTTTATCCCCTATTATGCTATGCCCTAAACTTTGCATATGTACTCTGATTTGATTTTTTCTACCTGTTTCAATATCAGCTTCAACTAAAGAATAAGCTCTACTTCTTTTTAAAACTTCATAATGAGTTATAGCTTTCTTAGATCCTTCTATCTCAACTGGACTTGAGAAAGTAACCATAGCACTATTCTCTTTTAAGTAAGATACTATTGTATCTTTATTTTTCTCAACTTTTCCTTCAACAACTGCCACATATTTTCTTTCTTTTACAAAATTTTGCCAATTTGTTTGAAGTACTTGTTGCATTCCTTCAGTTTTTGCAAATATCATTACCCCTGAAGTTCCTCTATCAAGTCTATGAACTATAAAAAGTTTTTCATTTGGGTTTTTAGCTTTTATATATTCTTTTACTATATTATAAGCTGTCTTTTCTCTTTCTTTATCAGTGGCAATTGATAACATTCCTTCTGGTTTTTCAATAGCTATTATATCTTCATCTTCATAAACTATTTTTATACCTCTTAAGTTTTCCTCTGTCATTCTTGAAGCAGATACAATTACTTCATCTCCTTCTGATAAAAGATGATTAAATTGAGAAGTTCTAACACCATTTACTAAGATCTGACCATTTTTTAATAGAGATTTTATATTATTTCTATTTTTTCCTGGTAAGTTTTCTATCAAAAACTTCATTAATTCATCACTTGTTTTTACTTTTAAACTTATATTTTTCAAATTATGCCCCCGTTTTTCTAAATTTACTTCATATATAGATTTTAGCACATTTTTTTATTTTTTTTAAGTCCTTTATTTAACTTTTTAAAAAAATAAAAGTTATTTTTCACCAATTTTTTATTTTTGGTAAAAAATAACTTTATATTAATTTTTTTTATTTAATTATTTTTCAAATTTTATTTTTCCACCAACAACAGTCATTACTACTTCTTTATTTCCATCTAATACAGCAAAGTCTCCTCTTTTTCCAAGTTGGATTGAACCTGCATTTAATCCAAACTCTTTACAAGCATTTGTACTTGACATTTTTACTGCATCAAAAATTGAATATCCTAAGCTCATAACATTTCTAAAAGCTTTATCCATAGTAAGAACACTTCCTGCTAGTGAATTAGTACTTTTTAATCTAGCTTGATTATCTTTTACATAAACATCTAGTTTACCTAATTTATAATCTCCATCAGCAAGTCCTGTTGCTGACATAGCATCTGTTATTAATGTAACTCTATTTGTTCCTTTAGCTCTTAATAATAATTCAACTGCTTTTGGATGAACGTGAATTCCATCAAAAATAATTTCTGCATTTATTTCATCTGAAACTAAAACTCCTCCTGCTATTCCTAACTCTCTGTGATTAATTCCTCTCATTCCATTAAAAGTATGAGTTGCATGAGTAACTCCAGCCTCAACTGCTTTTCTTACATTTTCATAGTATCCATTTGAGTGTCCGATTGAACAAATAACTCCATTTTTTCTTAAATATTTAATAGGCTCTAAATAACTATCATCACTTGCTGAAAGAGACATCATTTTTAAAACACCTTTTTTTACATTTAAGTATTCTTCTAATTCTTCAACAGTTGCTTTTACCATATATCTCTCATCTTGTGCTCCTTTAAATGCAACATCAAAATAAGGTCCTTCCATATGAACACCAAAAATATTTGCTCCATTTTCAATATCTTTATCTTGCACTTCTCCTGCACAAGCTAGAGCTCTTTTTAATTCATCTTTTGGTGCTGTTAAAGTTGTTGGTAAAAAGTTAGTAACCCCTCTTGTTGCAACAAATCTAGCCATTTTTTCAAGAGATTCTGTACTACAATCCATTAAGTCTGCTCCATCACAACCGTGAATATGAACATCAACAAATCCAGGTATAACTATTTTTCCTTCTAGATTAACAACTTTGTCTCCTGTTAATTCCTCTTTATATTTATCTTCAACTATTTTAGTTATAATTCCATCTTGAACTAAAACACTTCCATCTATTACTCTATCTTCTAAAACTATTTTTCCATTTTTTAAAACTAAGCTTTCCATTTTATCCTCCCTAATTTCTTATTTTATGTTTTACTTATTATATCATATTTGTATTTAAAATTCAAAAAATAATTATCTTTTGAAATTTATTTTCTATTTGTGTTTTGGATCTATTCCAAGTTCTTTAAAATAATTATATATTGTATATCTACTAACTTCTAAATATTTTGCAAGATTTACAACACTTTTTTTCAATGAAAATCCTCCATGCTCTTTTATATAATTAATAAATTCCAATTTTTCCTCTCTAGTCATTACTTTAGGATTTTTATCAAAATATTTTACTGCCTCTGAATAAATTTCATCAAATAATTTTTCATTTGGATCTTCTGTTACTACTTTCGTAACATCTACACCTATTTTCATAAATGAAGATAGAACTTTACTCACATCATAAAATTTACTATAATCAAAATTTATTCCAAAAGCAAAGTGAAAATCTTTTGTTTTAAAATGAACTGTTGTAGATTTTAAAAGTCTTCCATCTTGTGTTTTACAAAGACAGTTGTAAAAATCTTTTCCATTTTCCATCTCTTCTAATTCATAAACTCCTAAAAGATTTAATTTATCTCCAACTTTTCTACCTGTAACATGTCCATTATATATTGCCACTATAATTTCATCCTCTGTTCTTAGATCATGTATTACAGTTTCACAATCTGATCCAAACATTTCAGCTAATCCCTCTGCTAATTTTTTTAGAAAATTAAGTGTTTCTTTTTTATTCATCTTTTCCTCCTAATTTTTTCTAATTTAATTATAACATTGAATTATAGAAAAAAAAATATTTTTTATAAAAATAATATATTTATATGTTTATAGGACTTAAAATAATTAAAGAAAAATATTTTTATTTTCTATATTTTTTATCAAAAATATTGTATAATATAAGGAGTTGTTTTAATTTAAAAAATATTTAATATAAATTAATGGAGAAAAAATGGAAATCTTAAAAATGTCAACAAAAAATAAAAAACATCTACCTAAAAGAATTATTGTTACTCATTCTGATGCAGATGGACTTACAGCAGCAACTGTTGTTCAAGGAGCTGTTGAGAAATTAGAAAATAAAGAATTTTACTGGTTGGTTTTATCTTCTTCTAATCCTACTGGAACTGAAACTGAAAAAATGTTAGACTTTGCAAATAATCTAATTCCTTTCCAATTTGGAGATAAAATTTTTATTTGTGATAGAGCTAATCCTTCTGTCGAATATCTTAATATGAATCAAGCTACTTTAGAAAAGACTCAAATTGTTTTTATTGACCATCATATCACAAATAATCCTGAGCTTTGGATAAAAAGAACTAAATTAAAAAATATCTCAACTATTTGGAGTGATGAGGAGTCTGGTGCAACTTTAGCTTTACAATGGTTTAAAGAACAATATAATTTTGATGAAAAATTTGAATCTCTTTATTCAAGTTTTTATAAATTTACAGAGATAGTAAAACTTTGGGATATATTTACTTGGACTAAACTTGATAAAGATGAAGACAGTGAAAAATATTTCGGTGCTCTTGGTATAAATGCTATGGAAAAAGTTCTTGGGAAAAAATTCTTCTATAAAAAAATCAATGAAAATATGAATGATCTTTCTAAATTAAATGATCTATTAGAAATGTCTTACGAAATTTATATGGATGATTATAAGGATTATTGTAAAATAAGTAGAAAAAAAGCTCTAAATTATAAATTTGGAAGATACTTTATTAAAATATACTATGACTTTGATCAAAAATATCAATCATTATTTAGCTATGATATATTTGAAGAAGATGAGGCTGATATTGTAGCCTTTGTTAC
>NZ_JARHZE010000060.1 GCF_029258315.1 Fusobacterium sp.
TCTTCCATAAAAGCAGTTCCTGCTGGGTTATAAAAAGCTCCAGAAGTTCCTATTTTTCCAGTCATTGATGGGTGAGCAAAATATTCAGAATCCTGTTGTGCTAAATAATCTATACTCCCTGCATAAGCATTTACTGAAGCTATAACAGCTATTAACATAAGCGTTTTTTTCATTCTAACTCTCCTCTTAAAATCTCTATATTTAATTTTGTACTTTCAATTTTTTTATTCTCTCATCTGGCAACTCATTTATTTTCAAAGCCTGTGCCATTATTAGATAACCTACTTCTTTTAATTCTTCCTCAATCATCTCGTAAGTTGGATTATAAAACCCAGAACAAATTAAGCAAGCAAATCCGTGGGTACTCCACCAACCTTTTCTTATCATCCAGTTTATTGTACTATCTTTCAAATGATTATATTTCTCATTATCTCTAAAACTTTTATATACAAGATCTATTAAATCATTGGCTATCTCATTTAAAAAATCCTCCGATAGATTTTCTCTCATAAATATTGCTCTAAATAACGCCTTCTCCTCTTTAGCAAAAAGACAAATTCCTATTCCAATATTTAAAAGACCAAACTCTGTATAATTTATTTTAACTTTATCTAATAATTTATTTTTTGCTACTAAGGATAATTCATTTTTTAAATCACTCATTGAACTAAAATTTGAATAAACTCCTATGGTAGATATTCCTAACTCTTTCGCTATTGTCCTTGCAGATATTTTTTTCATTCCCTCACGAACCAAAATTCCATATGCTGTTTCAAGGATTTCTTCTTTTGTAAATTTTAATTTTCTCCCCATTTTACCCTCTAAATAAAAATAACATAACACTATTATAAAAATAAAAACATTTTTTTATAACCGGCACTTAGAAATTATACCTTATATCCCTTTAAAAATCAAGGAATAAAATAAATTTTTTGTTTTTATTTCATAACACTATTATAAAATAACATTACACTTTAATTTTTAAGATAAAAAAAGAGTATGATTTTTTTCATACTCTTTTAATAATTTTTTCTAAAAACTTCATCAATTTTTTTAAATATTATTGATTTTATTTAATTTTTATAAAACTTGGTTCCATTTTTTCAAATGAACTAATATACTTTACACCTAATTTTTCTAAAATTTCATAGGCTACTTTAAAATCTTTTGTGATATCATCTTTTCTATGAGAATCTGAACCTATTGTTATTATCTCTCCACCAAGATCAAAATATTTTTTAATTATATCAAAGTCTGGATAAACTCTATTCTCTCCATATCTATATCCTGAAGTATTTATCTCGATACCTTTTCCTTTATCAATAAGCCCTTTTAAGATTTTTTCTATTACATCCATATGATTTTCTATATTCATTCCTCTAAATTTAGCTCCACCGTATCTAGTAACAAAATCCAAATGTCCATAAACATTAAATTTTTTATAGTTTTCCACATTTTTTAATACAGTTCTAAAATATAGATCTTGCATCTCATCCCTTGTTTTTCCCTCTTGTAAAACTCCAACACTTAAATCATACCTATTAATTCCATGGCTAGATGCTATTACAAAATCTAAAGGATATTTTTTTAATTCTTTTTCAAAAAAATCTATTGTTTGGTATTGTATTCCAACCTCTAATCCCAGTTTAATATCAATATCTTTTCTATATTTTTCTTTTAATCTTAAAATTTCTTCTGAATATTTATTTAAATCAATATCCCACTCCTTAGATAAATTAATCATATCTTTTTCAAAATGATCTGTTATTGCTATCTCTCTAAGTCCTAAACCGATTGATTTTTTTATAATCTCATCTAAATCTTCATTACAATCCCCTGAAAATCTACTATGAATATGGTAATCACTATAAAACATTTTAATCCTCTATTTTCCTTTCCTCATAATCTTTAAACATCATAAAAAATACTACAAGCAATCCAGATAAAGCAAATAGTACTGCCTTATCCAAATATATTTTTGTTAACTCTGCCCCCATCATTCCACCTATTATAAAACAAATTATTATTCCAAAGTATAGATTACTTTTATATAAATTTTCTTTTTTACCTTTAAAAAATTTATACAAAAGATCACTAGCACTTCTTAAATTTCCAGTACACATAGTTGAAGCGTAGGCATTTCCCCTTACTTTTCTAAAAGTTTCCACCTGAAGAGCACATACAAAAGATATTGCAACATTGGCTATTATATCATAACTTCCAAGTGGAATAAATCCCACTCCAAATAAAGTCAGCATTTCTAATAATAATATATTTTGTCTCCAATGAAAAATTTTTCCCTTACACTTTTCTCTTACAAACTCAGAAATAAAAACTCCTACTATAAAAGCCATTATTGGAAAAAAATATTGAACTGCATTCCACCATCTTTTTTCAATCAAGGCAATACCAAATAAAACAATATTTCCTGTCTGTGCATTGGCAAAAACTTTCCCTCTGCATATATAGGTATAGGCATCTAAAAATCCCCCTACCCCTGCCAATATCAGTCCCAATCTATATCTTTCTGACATTTGAACTTCATTATTCAAAATTATCACTCCCCAACCCAAGTTTATAAATCAATTATATCACATTAAAAAAAATAAAAAAACTGTTGACAAATTTATTTTTTTTTAGTATTATACTTTCAACTAAATATCCATCAAGAGAAACTGAGGGACTGGCCCTTTGATGTTTCAGCAACCTACTAATTTTAGTGTGGTGCTAATTCCAGATAGATGGCGACTGCTAAAATGTCACTACCATATCTCTAAGTTATCTTGCAAGTGGATAATTTAGAGATTTTTTCTTTTAAGGAGATGATTTTATGAAACTTTCAAAAAAAATATTTGCCACTTCACTTGCTTTCATTTTATTAGGAAATCTTTCTTTTTCTAAAACTCTTAAGGTAGGTACTTCACCTGTTCCTCAAGGAGAAATTTTAGAGATTATTAAACCTGAACTTGCAAAAAAAGGGATAGATTTAAAAATTATAGAATTTAATGAATATGTTACCCCTAACTTAGCTTTGGCTGATGGTGAATTAGATGCTAACTTCTTCCAACATATCCCTTATTTAGAAAAATTTAAAGAGGAAAGAAAATTAAAAATTTCTTCAGTTGGTGACGTTATGGTAGCACCTATTGGAGTTTTTTCATTAAAACATAAATCCCTTGATGAATTAAAAAAAGGAGGAATTATAGCTATTCCAAGTGATCCATCTAATGGTGGTAGAGCTCTTATTCTACTTCATAAAGCTGGGATAATAACTTTAAACGATCCTACAAACCTTTATGTTACTGAATTTGATATAGTAGAAAATCCTAAAAAATTAAAATTTAAATCTATTGAGGCACCTCAACTTCCTCGTATACTTAGAGATGTTGATGCTGCTGTTATCAACGGAAACTATGCTATTCAATCTGGACTTTCTCTAAAAAAAGATGCTCTTCTTGTTGAGGGAAAGGACTCTCCATATATAAATATTGTAGCTGCTAGAGATGAGGATTTAAATAATCCAGATATAAAAGCCTTTGTTGATGAATTAAGAACTGAAAAAGTTAAAAAATTTATTGATGAAAAATATCAAGGAGCATTAATCACTACTTTTTAACATAAAAGCATCAATTTATAATTTTCTTAGAAATCAAAAAAGAATTGAATTACTCAATTCTTTTTTTTATCCCTACTAATATTTCAAAAATTCCTGCGAAACCTTTTTCAGTAACTAAACTATAATCTTCAGCTATTTCTATCCCGTAATCGTTTGAAATATATCCTTTAGATTCTATATATTTTTTTAATTCTTTATAGTTATCTTGTAAATTTATATATGTATCATTATATTTTATATAATAATATTTTTCTAAAACTATCTCTTCTACTTTTTCTATTTTTAATTCTTCAGGAATAACAATCCCTATTTTTTTTATTGGAATTATTTTATTTTTCCCTAGTTCTTCTATATTAGTTATTGTTATATATTTTATATCTCTTATCCCTTTTTTCTTTGCAATAGAATGAAGTTTTTCATAGTTCATCGCCATCTCTGCCTCATCTTTTTCATTCACCATAGATATAAAATATCCTCTTATTCTTTTATTCTCACCTGAATAAATTTTATTTTCTAAATCGACAGAACTCTTTTTTAAAATATTTATTTTTCTTGTAATATTCTCTTTTATTTTTAAAAATTCAGATATTTTATTGTCTATCTCCTCAACTTTATTTTCTAAAAATTTTATATTTTCTATTGGAGATTTTATTTCTGTAAATTTTTTTATCTCCTCTAAAGATAAACCAGCTTTTTTTAAAGTTATTATAAAAAATAATTCCCAAATTTGTTCTGATGAATAGTATCTATATCCATTATTTTTATCAACAATACTAGGAATTAAAATATTTTTTTTATGATAGAAGATTAAAGTTTGTCTTGAAATATTAAAAATTTTTGCTAATTCTGATATTTTATATCTATTTTTCATTTTTTCCTCTTGACTATATAGTTTAGTATATAGTTTATAATACCATAGAATATATATTTTTTAAAGGAGGTTTTTTATTATGTCAAATAAAAATATTTTGGATAGTAATGATATAACTAAACTTTTTTTCAAGTTTGCTATTCCAAGTATTTTTGGAATGCTAATTGTTTCTTTTCAAGTTATGATTGATGGAATGTTTATTGGGCAAGTAGTTGGACCAATCGGTTTAGCTGCTGTTAATCTTTCTATGCCAATTATAAATTTTCTTTTAAGTATCGGTTTAATGATATGTGTTGGTGGGGGAGTTATTACAAGTATCTATTACGGAAATAAAAAAATTAATAAAGCTAAAGAGCTTTCAACCATCACTTTAGTTTTATTATTTTTGGTTTTAGAATCTCTATCTTTAGTAGTACTTTTTAATCTTGATTTTTTTATCAATATTTTAGGAGCAAATGAAGAAGTTTTTCCCTATGTAAAATCTTATATGATACCTATGATGTTAGGAGCATTTTTCTATACCTCTCCTATTTTTACTGAAACCTTTGTAAAAATAGAAGAAAAACCACATTTTGTTTTTATCAGTGGGTTAACTTGTCTTTCTTTTAATGTTATTCTAGATTACTTATTTATTGTAAAATTTAATTTTGGAATAGCTGGAGGTGCATCAGCAACCATTATAGCTTGTGCTATTGGATTTTTTGCCTTACTTCCAAATCTTCACTTTAAATTTCCTAGAAAAAATATTAAATATTATTTTAATGATATAAAAAATATTTTTTATAATGGAAGCTCTGAAATGTTGTCAGTTATTTCTTCAACCATTGCAACTTATTTATTTAATCTAGTTCTTATGAAAGAGATTGGTATTTTAGGAGTTTCTGCATTGACAATTGTATTTTATATTAATCAATTATTAAATATTTCTTTATATGGGCTATCACAGGCTCTTCAACCTTTAGTTGCTTACAATTTAGGTGCTAAAAATTTTACTAGAATAAAAAAAGTTCTAAAAATTTCTTTTATCACTGGTGGAAGTATTGGAGTTATTGCTTATTTCGGAAGTCTTTTATGGGGAAACTTTCTTATAAGTATCTTTTCAAAGGGAAATCAAGAGCTTATATCTTTGGCTAAAACAGCTTTATTTTATATTAGCTTTGCTTATTTATTATCTTTTATAAATATAATATCTACTTCTTTTCTTACTTCAATAGAGAAACCTTTCGAATCTATTGTTGTTTCAATGGGAAGATCCCTTATATTTATAGTTATTCCTCTTTTTATTTTACCAAAAATTATAGGTTCTATTGGTATATGGATCTCTATTCCTGTTGCTGAACTTGCTTGTCTTTTGGTAAGTTTTTATCTTATGAAAAAATCTATTTATTCCCTTGAAAAAAAGTTAGTTAAATCTTTCTAAAGAAAATAAATAAAAAAAGAAAAAAGAGTTATTGGAATTAATGACTTAATCATTATTACCCAATAACTCTTTTATCTTAATTTTTCTTATAAGTAAGCTATTAATAAGTTTACAGTCTCAATTAATCCATCAATATGTGTTCTTTCATAGTGATGAGAAGACTCAACGCTTGGCCCTATACAACCACATCTGAAATCAAATCCTTGAACAATTGCTGCTGTTGCATCTGAACCATATCTATTATATACATCCACTGTATATTTTATATCATTTTCTTCAGCTGCTTTCATTAATCCTTTTCTTACTTTTACATCATAAGGAGTTTTTAAGTCTTTAGCAGCAATACTTACTTTTCTCTCATCTCCTAAAGCATCTGCTCCAACAAGTCCTATATCAAGAGCTACAAACTCATCTAAGTTTTCTGGTATTACAGTTACTCCATGTCCTATTTCTTCATAGTTAGAAATATAAACATATAATCCTGTCTTTGGTTTAACATTGTTGTCTTTTAGATATTTTAAATATCCTAGTACTTGAGCAACACATAATTTATCATCTATAAATCTTGATTTTATAAATCCACTCTCTGTTATTACTGTACGAGGATCAAAAGAAACGAAGTCCCCAACTCTTACTCCTAATTTCTCTGTATCTTCCTTAGAAGTAATTATTTCATCCAATCTTACTTCCATAGTTGATGCATTTCTAGGCATCTCTCTAGCTTCATCTCCGTAAATATGTACAGAGCTTTTTACTGGTACTATTGTTCCTTCGATTGCTTTATCTTCTAAAGTGTGAACAAGGATATTTTCTCCTTCAACACCTCCCCAGTTTACTCCACCTACATTTACAAGTTCTAATCTTCCATTAGGTTTTATTCTTTTTACTATTGCACCTATTGTATCTATATGAGCAGATATCATTTTTCTATAACTGTTATCTTCTCCTTCGATATAAGCTATGATAGCCCCTTTTTTTGTTAAGTTGTAGTCAAATCCTAATTCAGTAAATTCTTCTCCAACTCTTCTCATAGCATTGTCAGTATAACCTACTGGACTAGGTATACTTAAAAGTTCTAATGTCATATCTAATACATAATCTACATCAAATCTAACATCCATTTTAATTCCCCCTTATTTTTTTATGTATAAAAAGTTATTTATATATATAAGCTTACTCCTGGTCCTATTGGTAAATCAAAGATTAACCAAACTATCATCATTGCTACCATTGTTAGTAAAAGTACTATTGAGTAAGGTATTGTTAATGAGAAAATAGTTCCCATTCCTATCTCTCTGTGTTCTGTTTCTCCTGGTCTTAATGGAATTTTTCCATCTTCTTGATACTCTACCAATATTGCTATTATAACTGGTATTGCTGCGTGTAATGGAGAAATTATATTAGTGCATGAATCTCCTATTCTAAATGCAAGTTGAGCATAAGCAGGGTTTACATTTAAAGCTGTAAACATTGGTACAACCATAGGAGCTATTAAAAGCCATTTTGAAGATCCACTTGTCATAAATGGATTTATCATTGTAGTTACCAAAACTACTATCAGACATAATGCTATTACTCCAACATTTGCAGACTTTAAAACATCTGCTCCCTTTATTGCAATAATTCTAAATATATTTGATTTATTTAATAAATCTATAAATAAAGCAACAACGATAGAAGTTGTTAAAATAGGAATTGTCTGTCTCATTCCTAAAGAAATTATTCTTGGAATATCTTCTGATTTTTTTATCTCTCCAACAGCCATTCCGTATGGAATACCAACTGATAAGAAGAAGAAACAAATTATTGTTACTATTCCATCAAATAATGGTGATTTTGGTAAAAATTCTCCAACTTCATTTCTAAAGAATGCATTACTTGGAATTGTTAAAGCTAACATAACAACTAAGAAAAATAAAAAACCATAAAATGCATGCTTTAAACCTTTTTCTTGCTCTGGAGTAAGTTTATGTTTTTCTAATAAATCTAATTGTTGCTCTCCATTTCCATCTCCTACCATTTTAACTACTACTTTTTCTGTAAAAAGAGTTACTGTTAAGGCTAAAAAGAAAGTTGAACTTGCCATAAAGAAATAGTTTATTGCTGGATTTATAATTACATTTGCACCAGTAGTTCTAACTGCACTATCTGTTATTCCTCCAATAAGTGCATCAGTTCCTGATAAAAATAAATTTGCTGTAAATCCACCACTAGCCCCTACAAATCCTAGTATTACTCCAATAAGTGGATTTCTTCCTAAAGCAGAAAAAATTATTCCTCCCATTGATATAGAAAAATATGTTCCTGCATCTGACATTATACTAGCATTTACCGCTACAAATACAAGAGCAAATGTAACTAATGATTTAGGTGCCTTCAATAAATATTTTTTCATCAAAACTTCAAAGAATCCAGTTTTTTCAACAAAAGCACTAGCTGCCATCATAACCATTATCAATTTCAATGGTGCAAAATTTATAAATATATCTGGAAACTTTGTCACTATATATTTTAAATTTTCTTCTGATAGTAAATTAACAACTTTTACAGTTACTTCTTTTCCCTGTTCTCCTATTGTTTTGGCTCCACTGAAATATGTTACTTCTAATCCTACCAGGTTTAATATATAAGATGCTACCATAGTTATTATAACTAAATATCCAAATAATATAAATGGATGTGGTAATTTATTTCCCCCTTTTTCAATTACGTCAATAAACTTATTAACAAATGACTTTTTTTTACCCATACTGCCTCCTTACAGATTTTTTTATTTATAATTCAGATAGTTTAAATATTTTTATTTTTTAATATCTAAATTAAAAATAATATATTTGCCATATAATATCATTTTTTTGTGAAAATTTAAAGCTTTTTTGTAAATATATTTAAGTATATTTGCTATTTTTATAAAAATTTATATAAAAATTTAAATATTATTATCATAAAAAATTAGTAATTTCAAGTATTAAATAAAATTTTTTAACAGAATTTAATAATAAAAAAAATTTTCATATTTATTTTTTTTATATTATATTTAATAAAATTACTTTTATTTTTTTGTATTTTACTTATTATTTTTTCTTGCATCTTTATAAAAAATACTTTGAATTTTTCTAATTTGTAGATCTGATATAAAAGTTATTTTCTAAATTATTAAATTTTTATTTATTTTACTCTCTGCTTTATTGATGATTTAATAATATAGCTTTTTATAAAAACGGCATATTCTGATATAAGTAATTCTCTTATATATCAAAATCTATTATTTGTAATTTTATCAATTTCTTATTCATAAAATTTAAATCTATTTTAATTACTCAGTTAAAAATTTTAATTTTACATAAAAATCTAAAGTTATAATTTTCTTATTAATTAATAACAAAAAAAGAGATAAAAAAATAGTAATTATTTTTTTTATCTCTTTTATCTTTTATTATAAAATAATTATTTTTTAGAAAGATTTCTTTAAAAGTATTATCAAAAATTTACTTTTTTATAAAAACTCTTTAAAAAGATCCTTAATAAAAATTCTAATTTCACAATAGATAATATATTTCTATTCAGTAATATTTCACTTATTAATTTTTATTTCTTACTCATAGTATATAATCTATTTTTACAAAAAATTAAAAAGTTGGCAAGTTCCTATCCTCCCAGAGGGCTGCCCCCCAAGTACTTTCAGCGTTTATGAG
>NZ_JARHZE010000068.1 GCF_029258315.1 Fusobacterium sp.
TGTTATAATATTGTATATTTTTTTAGGAGGGCATAAAATTGATAAATATAAATGGATTAAAAATAAAAGTACCTATCATACAAGGGGGAATGGCTATAAAATGTTCTATGGCAAAACTTGCTTCATCAGTTGCCAATGAAGGAGGAATAGGAATAATAGCTGGTTCTGCTTTAAGTTTAGAGGAACTAAAAAAAGAGATTAGAAAAGCTAAATCTATGATTACAAATAAAGAAGGAGCTCTTGGAGTAAATATTATGTTTGCTATCTCATCTTTTGCTGAAACTGTAAAAGTGTGTATAGAAGAAAAAGTTGATATTATCACTTGTGGAGCTGGATTTTCAAGAGATATTTTTTCTATGATAAAAGATACTGGTATAAAATTATTTCCTATTGTTTCATCTTTAAAATTAGCAAAAATAGCTGAAAAATTAGGAGCTGATGCCATCGTTGTAGAGGGTGGAAATGCTGGAGGACATCTTGGAACTGATTTAGATTCTTGGGATATTGTTGAAGAAATCTCTAAAAACATATCTCTTCCTGTTTTTGGTGCTGGAGGAGTTATGACTCCTGAAGATGGAGAAAAAATGTTATCTTTAGGAGCTGCTGGTATTCAAATGGGAAGTAGATTTTTAGTTTCTGATGAGTGCGAAGTATCACAAGCTTTTAAAGAACTTTGTATAAATACAAAAAAACAGGATATTATAAAAATTATGAGTTCTGTTGGTCTACCTGCAAATGCTATAAAATCAAATTTTTCACTTAAATTACTAGATAATATATTTGATTCACCTAAAAATTGTACCAACTGTCTTAAACATTGTAGTAGAAAGTTTTGTGTCAGAGAAAAACTTCTAGCTGGACATAGTGGAGATTTAGAAAATGGATTATTTTTTGCTGGAAAAGATATTTGGAAAATAAATAAAATTTTATCTGTACACGAAATTTTTGAAAACTTTAAAAATATTTTCTAATTCTTAAAATATTTTTAAAAATTATTTGTTTTCTTAAATTTTTAAATAAAAAACTCTCTTTTATTAATAAATTATAATTCATTAATAATTAAGAGAGTTTTACCTAATAAAATTTTATTTTCTATTTAAATAATTTTAATTTTAATTTTTTTATATCTCTATATCTTCTATGAAGGTGAGCCCCAAAATAAGCTGTCAAAGGAATAGAAACCAATATTCCAACACTTCCAGCAAAAGATTTTAGAATCTCTACACCTATAAATTCATAGTTAAGAAGTCTTATAAAAGGCAGATTTTCTAAATTTTTATTGATTACTATCATTTCAAAAAGAGAACTTCCAATATATGCTAGTATCAAAGTATTAACCATAGTTCCTACCATATCTTTTCCTATATTTAAACCTGAATTATATATCTCTTTTGAACCTAGATGAGGGCTTTTTTCTCTTATCTCTGTCAGAGCTGAAGATATAGACATAGAAACATCCATAATAGCTCCCATACTTCCTAAAATTATTCCAGCAGGAACCAACTCTTTTACTTTTACACCACGTAATATTTCTATATAACTGATAGAATCCAAAGTTGGATAACCACTAAAGCTCATAATTTTTATAAGCCAATAAGATAGTATCCCTGAAAATATAGTTCCACCTACACTTCCAATTATAGCCACTACACCTTTATGGGTAAATCCTGCAACAAATAAAATTGTTATAATTGAGGAAAGCAAAGCTGTCACCACTGAAATTAAAATAGGGGAATATCCCTTTACTGTATAAGGTATAAAGAAATAAAATATCAAATATATTGTTATCCCTAAAGCTAGTAGAGATTTTGCCCCTCTTCTCTTAGCCAAAACCAAAGTTAATAGAGAAAATATAATCCCCATTCCTAAATAACTTCCTCTTCTATCTATATCTGTTATATAGTAGTTATCATCTTCATCTTCTCTATAAACAACAACTTTATTTCCTCTTTTTAAAGAAAGATTATAAGCCTCTTCTGTATAAATTGGAAATTCTATTGTATATATCTTATCCTTTACTTTTACCTTAAAAACTTCCACATCTTTTATCTCTTCTGAATCTGGTTGTATCTCAGTTTTTAATGAATTTTCTACATTACTCCCAACTTTCTCTATTATTTTTCCAACAACATATTCTTCTTTAGCAAAACTTATCATTGAAAATATTAAAAATAATCCCAATATAATTTTTTTCATATCAACTCCTCAAATACTATAGGTTAAGTTTCTCCTATATAAATATTAAATGACTGGAAAAAACCCAGTCATTTTAAAATTATTTTTTCTTTTCTTGAATCCAAGGAGAATCATTTCCCATTGAATAATTTTTTATGAATTCCTCTTTAAATTCTAAATATCTATCTTCTAATATAGCTTTTCTTGCATTCTTCATAAGATTTACTAAGAAATATAAATTATGATATGTTGTAAGTCTTTGTCCTAAAATTTCTCCAGCCTTTAAAAGATGTCTTATATAACCTCTTTTATAATTTCTACAAACATAGCAGTCGCAACCTTCATCTAAAGGTCTATCATCTTCAGCATAGATAGCATTTTTTATAACAAGTCTACCATATTTTGTAAATACAGTTCCGTGTCTTCCTATTCTTGTTGGATGAACACAGTCCATCATATCAATTCCGTGCTCAACAGCCTCTAACATATCTAGGGGCTCTCCAACACCCATTAAATATCTTGGTTTTCCTTCTGGGAAAAGTGGAGTTACATTTTTTAATATTCTGTACATATCTTCTTTCTTTTCTCCAACAGCTAGACCACCCATAGCATATCCTGAAAAATCTTCATCCATCTCTTTTAATTCATTTAAACTTTTCTCTCTTAAATCCTCATAGATTCCACCTTGAACAATTGCAAAAAGTCCTTGTTCTGTTGGTCTTTTATGATAAGTTACACATCTTTTTGCCCATCTAGTTGTTCTTTCGATAGATGGTATTAAATATTCTCTTGAAGACGCTCCTGGAGGGCATTCATCAAAAAGCATAACTATATCTGAACCTAAGTTATTTTGAATCTCTATTGATTTTTCTGGAGAAAGAAATCTTTTTGAACCATCTAAGTGAGAAGAAAAAGCTACTCCCTCTTCAGTTATTTTTCTTAAATGTCCCAAACTAAATACTTGGAAACCTCCACTATCTGTAAGAATTGGTCTGTCCCAATTACTAAATTCATGAAGTCCTCCAAATCTAGCTATAAGTTCATCAGAAGGTCTTAGATGAAGATGATATGTATTTCCTAATATTATCTCTGCTCCAAGTTCTAAAAGTTCTTCCTTTGTCATTCCTTTTACAGTTCCTTGTGTTCCAACTGGCATAAACACAGGTGTTTCTATTTTTCCATGAGGCGTTGTTATAACCCCAGCTCTAGCATTTCCTTGTTTTTTTACTAACTCGTAAGTTACTGGTAATTTTTTCATTTATCTACCTTTTACCTTTCTATATCTATCACATATTTTATCTTTTTAATATTTTCTATCAATAAACTATAATCTTTTTTATTAGATATTTCAACAGCTACTTTTATTTTTAAATATTTTTTTCCATTCTTAGAAATTGTACTTGAGTTTATATCTGTTAAAAAGATTTTATGATTTGCAATTAAGGATACAACTTCCATAACAAGACTTTTATTATCCTCGGCTATAATAGAAAATTTAAATTGATATTTATTTATTTTTTTATTTATAATATCTAAATCCCATTTTACACCAATCTGTCTTTCAGGCTCATTCTCTATCATATTTTGATAATTTTTACAATCTTTTCTATGGATAGCAATTCCTGTAAGTTTTGTTACATATCCACCAATCTCATCTCCTGGTAAAGGTGTACAACATTTTGCAAATCTTATAAGTGTATTATCAATTCCATCAACTATTATTCCATAATCATTTTTCTTTCTTGATGATTTTGTTGTTGGTGGAACAATTTTTTGAACCTCTGTTTTTTCTTTTATACTATCTTGATAATCTCTAAGTTTATCTACTATAATTTCTACCTTACTTCTTTTTTCTCCCATTATAAAATAGAAATCATCTAAAGTGGAAATATTATGTTTCTCCATATGTTTTTTTATCACTGGAGAATCTTCTAAATCTTTAAGAGTCATAGGAATAGTTAATCTTTCAATCTCTCTCTCTAGAGCCTCTTTTCCAAGTCTTATATTTTCTTCCCATTTTTTCTCTTTTAGCCATTTTCTTATTTTATTCTTTGCCCCTTGAGTAGCCACTATATCAAGCCAATCATTTCCAGGACCTTTGGCACTTTTAGAAGTGATTATTTCAACTCTGTCTCCACTTTTTAATTTATAATCAAGTGGAACTATATCTCCATTAACCTTGGCTCCAATACATTTACATCCAACCTCTGAGTGAATAGCAAAAGCAAAATCTATCGGTGTTGCTCCTTTTTTTAATTCTAATATATCCCCTCTAGGTGAAAAAGTAAATATTGTTTCCTCAATTATATCTCCTGTTATTGAAGTAACGAAATCCTTAGCACTATCAGCCTCTTTATTAAGCTCTATTATATCTCTAAGCCAAGAATAAACTTTATCTTTTTTTCCAACTTTTACTTTTTCTTTATAACTCCAGTGAGCTGCAACCCCTTCTTCAGCTATTTTATCCATTTCTTCAGTTCTTATTTGAATCTCAACAAATTTTCCTTCTGGACCAACAATTGTAGTATGGATTGATTGATAGTTATTTGATTTTGGCACAGCTATATAATCTTTAAATCTTCCTGGAACTGGACTAAATTTTTCATGTATTACTCCTAAGGTATGATAACAAGTTGTAACATCTTTTACTATTATCCTGATTCCCATTAAGTCATACAAATCATCATAGTTTCTATGTTTTTCATAAACTTTTCTATAAATACTATAAAAATGTTTAAATCTTCCTTTTATATTTCCACTTATGTGAGATTTTTCTAAAAGTTCTTTGATTATATTTTCTACACCTTTTACATAGTGATCTCTTTCTTCTTTTTTAGAGTTTACGAAATCCCTAACCTCTGCATACTTATCTGGATAAATATACATAAAACATAGATCTTCCAATTCAGATTTTATTTTTGCCATACCAAGTCTATGAGCAAGAGGTGCATAAATTGCTAAAGTTTCTTTTGATACTCTCAGTTGTTTTTCTTCAGGAACAAAATTTAGAGTTTTCATATTATGAAGTCTATCAGCCAATTTTATTATAATAACCCTTATATCTTTTGACATAGCAAGTATCATTTTTCTGATACTTTCATCTTGTTGCTTTGTACCATTTGGTAATTTTTTTAATTTTGTTACCCCATCTACAAGATTAGCAACAGATTTTCCAAAGTTATATTCTATGTCAGCAATAGTTATATAAGTGTCCTCTACTATGTCATGTAAGATACCTGCTATTATTGAATCAGTATCCATTCCCATATCAATGATAATCTTACTAACTTGAACTGGGTGTAAAATATAGTTATCTCCTGATTGTCTAAACTGACCAATATGAGCTTCTTCTGCAAATGAAAATGCTAATTTTATCTTCTCTATATCAACATCAAGATTTTTTCGTTTTATTTCTTCTAGAATCTCTTTTAAATAATCCATACTTCCCCTCTTTCTCAAAGAAAAATTAGTACTCCATCAATGACAGTACATCATATCCCTCGAATTTTTTTCTACTATCAAATTCCTCTTTTAATTCTATTAAAAAGCAGATTCCTACAACTTCTCCACCAAGTTCTTCTATTAATTTTATTACAGCTTGTGTAGTTCCACCAGTAGCTAATAAGTCATCTGCTATAACAACTTTCTGTCCTTTTTTTATTGCATCCTTATGTATCTCTAAAGTATTTTTTCCATACTCTAAGTCATAATCAACTGATATAACCTCTCTTGGTAATTTTCCAGGCTTTCTTACAGGTACAAAACTTATTCCTAAATTATAAGCCATTGGACTTCCAAAAATAAATCCTCTTGATTCTGGTCCAACTATTACATCAGCACCTTTTTTTCTAGCAAATTCTGAAAATTCATCTATTGCACTTTTAAATGCCTCTCCATTTTGGATAAAAGATGTAATATCTCTAAAAGTTACACCTTCAATAGGAAAATCCTTTATTGAAGTTATATAATCTTTATAATTTATTTTTTTCATTTTAATCTCCTTATTAAATTAATATATCTTTCTGACATTTTTCCTTCTGATGAAACAAATTTTAAACTCATTTTACTCTCTTTATATTTTTTTAGTTTGTATTCTATTTCACCTAAAAGAATATACAATTCATCATTGGTTCTTTCATTGACAATATATCTTTTTAACTCTTTTTCTAACTCAACAATATCTTTACAATTTTTTTCTTTTTTTCTAAAATACAAAGTCATTGCATCTAGATTATTATAATATTTTTCATAAATTTTATTAAAAACTTCTTGCAAGTCTTCATTATAATTATTTTCTTCTAAAAAATCCAAATAAGAGTTATAATATACCTCATCAAAAACATCTATATTATTCTCATTACTTTTCAAATAATCTCTAGCCTCTTTTAATTTTTTATTTTTTATTAAAAGATAACCTTTTAGTTTTTTAGATTCAGTATCCAATTCTCTTTCAGATAATTTATTTATATAATCCAATGAATTTGAATAATCTTTTTCTAAATAGTATGCATAGGCTAAATTTTTATTAATATCCATTTTATAGCTACTAATTTCCAAAGCTTTTTTATAATATTTTATCCCCTTTGAATAGTCCCCTAATTTAATATAGGTTTCTCCTAATTCCTGATATAAAATACTATCTTTTCCATTACTTTTTAAAGCCTCTTTATATAATTCCAAAGCCTGTGAATATTTACCTACTTTTTTTAGATTCATACCTTTCAAAATAAGATATTTTGAATCTATATTTTCAACCTCTCTATTTTCAACTGAAGTACAGCCAAAAATAAATAATAAGATAAAAATAAAAAAATTATTTTTCAATCTCTTCTTCATCTGAATCATATTGAACTCCTGGAGTGATAACTCCACCAGATACAATAAGTTTTATAGCGTCCTCTATACTCATATCCAACTCTGTAACCTCATCCTTAGGAACACAAATAAACATTCCTGAAGTTGGATTTGGTGATGTTGGTATAAATACATTGCAAAATTTTCTTCCGTGTAATTTTTCTAAAGTTTCATTTTCTTCAGCTGTTAAAAATCCAATACTATAAATCCCTTTTCTAGGATATTCAACTGCTACAACCTTTTTATAGCCTGCACTATTTTGTGAAGACACCAACTTCACTATTTGTTTCATCGCTGTATAAATATGTTTTATGATTGGTAGTTTACAAATAAGATTGTCCATTCCCTTTCTTATTTTTTTACCCACTATATTTTTTGTCACTAATCCTATAAAAATTATAGACAATACAATTAGTAATAAATAAATTCCATAAACTATATACACAACTTTTTCATTTTCGTGAAAGCCTGAATAATAAATAAATTTATTTATCAGTCTTACAAAAAATGAATTTTTAGTTAAAGAAATTATCAAATTTATAATCCAATTTAATATAAATATTGTTAAAAAAACAGGAAGTACCACTATAAGACCAGCATAAAAATGTTTTCTTATTCCTCTTGACATATCTCCTCTTCACTTTCCTTTTTAGTTAATAGAACTTTCGACACCCTTATTTTATCTATCTCTAAAACTTTTAACTCCACATTTTTTATATTTAAAATGTCCCCTACTTCTGCCATTTCATTTAACTCATTTAAAATAAGTCCACCTAGACTGTCATAGTCATCTGATTCTGGAAGATCTATATCTAGAGTTTTATTAAGCTCTTCAACATCTATCATTCCATCAACTTCATACATATTTTCTGATATTTGTTTTATTATTTCATTTTCATCAGAATCATATTCATCTTTAATATCTCCAAAGATTTCCTCTATGACATCTTCTATTGTAACTACCCCAACTGTTCCACCATATTCATCAACAGCTATTGCCATATGAATATGTTCCTTTTTAAAATCTTCCAAAATACTTAATACAGATTTTGTTTCTGGTATGAAAAAAGGTTTTCTTATAAAATCTTTTACAAAACATTCTACTTTTCCCTCTTTTACTGCCACCAACAAATCTTTTACATATAAAATACCAATTATATCATCTATTCCTTCATTATAAACTGGTATTCTTGAATAACCATATTCAATAACTTGATCTATTATTTCTCCTACTTTTTCATCTCCACTAACTGCATAAACAGAAGTTCTTGGAGTCATTATTTCTCTTGCTAGTGTATCTCCAAATGTTACTATTGATTCTATCATATTTTTTTCTTCGGCTTCTATTACCCCTTCAGCTTTTCCAACATTAACATATGAAATTATATCCTGCTCAGTTATTTTCATAACATTATCATTTATATCAATTCCTATAATTCTTCCTATTAATTTAGAAATAATTGTAAGTATAAAAATAAATGGCTTTGTTAACTTAGTCATTATATAAATAGGTAAAATTACTTTTTTAGATACCTCTGTTGAATGTGTTTTTGCTATTACCTTAGGAGTTATTTCTCCAAAAATTAGTATCACAACTGTCATTATTAAAGTTGATATTAAAACAGATTGATTTTGTGAATCCAATCCTTTTGAAGCTAAAAACTTTGTAATAAGAGCTGTGGCTAATGATGTGGCAAAAATATTAACTATATTATTTCCTAGTAACAATCCTGTTAATATTTCTGTTGGCTTTTTTAACCACTGTTTTAACAACTCACCCTTTTTAGGGCTTTTTTCAGATATCTCTTCTAAATGAATACTGCTAAATGCTGTTAAAGCTGTCTCTGCTGCTGAAAAAAATCCTGATAATAAAATTAAAATTACTAATAAAATCAAATCCCGATACGTGTCCAATTAATAATACACCTTCCCTTAAAATACTATTCAATTATAAAAAGTTTGTCGCCCTTTTGAACTATCTCTCCATTTTCTACTAAAACTTTTGAAACCTTTCCAGAAAAATTAGATGTTACATCATTCATCATTTTCATAGCTTCAATTATACAAATTGTATCCCCTTGATTTACTAAATCTCCCTCTTGAACGAAATAAGGTTCTCCTGGAGCTGGAGATCTATAAAATGTTCCAGCCATTGAAGCTACAACTATATTTCCTTTTATCTTTTCATCTTTTTTATCTGATGATACAGATTTAGTTTTTACTTGTGGTACAACAACATTTTGAGCAACTGCTCCCTCTACTACATTTCTATATTTTACTTCTTTCTTTAAAGTGATTTTCTCATCACCTTTTTCAAGAGTAATCTCATTTAAAGAGTTCTCATTCATTTTTTTTGCTAATTGCTCTATTAATTCTAAACTTATATTTTTCATCTTACCCTCACTTTTTTAGTTACTTCCTATTATTCTTAGTTCTTTAACTCCATCTATTTCACTTATTAATTCCAATACTCCCTCTACTTTTCTTAGAGTATTTTGAGTTGTTTGAACTGATATTGTAGCTCTTCCTATTCCATCAATTGAAATATTTTGAATGATAGTTAATATATTCATATCATGACTTGCTATAACATCAAGTATTCTTGCTAATATTCCTGGTTCATCTTTTAAAGCTAGATGGATACTAAATACTTTTTCTTGTCCACCTTCAAAGAAAGGTTTAATATAATCCTTATATTTATAGTAAGTACTTCTACTAAGTCCAACTTTTTTTATTGCCTCATATTTTGATAATTTTTCATTTTGTACTAAGTCATTTACTAAAAGAACATTTTTTATAGAGCTTGGTAGTATTCTTTTATCTACTATATAATACTCTTTTCTTTCAGAGTTTTGTGCCTCTTTTATCTTAGCCTCAATCCCCTTATCATCTTTTTTATTTTTTATTTTTTTTGTTTTTTTCTCACTTAAAACTTCTATATTTTCAGAATTTTTTTTAGGTCTTCCTGGTCTTGCCATTTATTCTTCTCCTCCTTTTTTATAAGCTTTTAAAGTATTTGTTAAAAGCATTGCTATTGTCATTGGTCCAACACCACCTGGAACTGGGGTAATATGTGATGCTTTTTTAGAAACATTTTCAAAATCAACATCTCCACATAATTTTCCATCAACTCTATTTATTCCTACATCTATAATAATAGCATTTTCTTTTACCATATTCTCTTTTAAAAATTTAGGTTGTCCTAAAGCTGCTATAATTATATCAGCTTTTTTTAAAATCTCATCTATATTTTTAGTTTTACTATTACAAATAGTTGTAGTAGCTCCTCTGTTTATAAGTAAAGACGAGATTGGTTTTCCCACTATATTACTTCTTCCAATAACAACTGCATTTGCTCCATATAACTCAAAATCTTTTATTGTATCTAGTAAATACATTATACCTTGAGGAGTACAAGGTATCATTCCATCTTCTTTTCCTAGAACAACTTTTCCAAGATTTTCTGGTTTAAATCCATCTACATCTTTATCTTCTCTTATTGCGTTACAAACTTCTTCCTCATCTAAATGTTTTGGTAAAGGAAGTTGAACTAAAATTCCATCTATATTTTCATCTTCATTTAGTTTTTGTATATTTTGTAAAAGTTCTTCTTGAGTAACATCTTCTGGTAAACTTATCTCTTTGTTACAAATCCCAACTTTATTACAAGCTTTTATTTTTGAATTTACATATACTTTTGATGCAGGATTTTCTCCAACTATTACAACTGCTAATCCTGGAGCTCTTTTTCCAGACTTAACCATTTTGTCTATCTCTATCTTTATTTTCTCCAGTATCTCTTCAGAACATTTTTTACCATCTAGTATACCCATTACAGCCTCTCCCTCTTTACTCAAACACATTTCCAATTTTTATAAAATTACCATTTAATAAATCTGCACCTGAAAGAACTTTTTTACTTTCTGGTTTTGCACTAGTTATTATTACAGAACCTCCATTTACTTTTACAATAGGTCCTTTTCCTTTTAATTTTCCTACAACCTCTCCATTTTGTCCCTCTTCATAAACTTTATCATATTTTTTTACTTGATAAACTTTTAAAGTTTTTCCTTCATCTTGTGTCCAAGCACAAGGTACAGGACTTAATCCTCTTACAAAGTTAAATATCTCTTCAGCACTTTTATTCCAATCTATTTTCAAATCCTCTTTTCTGAAAGGTTTTACGAAGGTAGCTAAGCTATCATCTTGAACTATACTTTCATTTTCTCCTTTTTCCATAAGAGTTACTGCCTCTATTAGAGCCTCAGCTCCTAATTCTTTTAATCTATCATGAAGAGTTTCAAAATTATCCTCTTCTGTTATCTCTGTTTCTCTAGTTAAAATTATATTTCCTGTATCTAACCCTTCAGCTACATACATAATTGTTACTCCTGTTTTTTTATCTCCAGCCATAAGTGCTGCATTTATAGGAGCTGCTCCTCTAAATCTTGGTAAAAGAGATGAGTGAACATTTATTATTCCATACTTAGGTATATCTATAATACTTTTTGGAATAATTTTTCCATAAGCTACTACAACTATTAAGTCTGGATTTAATTTTTTAATCTCATCAACTATCTCATCATTTTTTAATGTTGTAGGTTGATAGATAGGGATATTTTTATCAATAGCATACTGTTTTACAGGTAAGTATTCTATTTTATTCCCTCTCTTATTCACCTTATCAATTTTTGTAAAAACTCCAATTATTTCGTGATTTTTATCCAAAATTTCTAAACTTGGCACAGCAAAATCTGGAGTTCCCATAAATAATATTCTCATATTTTTTTAATTCTCCTTACTTTTCACTTTTAATATTTTCTACTATTTCTATAAAATCCTTTATATTATTAAACTCTTTATAAACTGATACAAATCTAACATAGGCTACTTCATCTAGTTCTTTTAATTCTTTCATAACTAATTCACCTACATATTTTGTACTAATCTCACTCTCTAAAGAATTTTGTAGCTTTCTTTCTATTTTTAATACAAACTCTTCTATCTCATCTCTACTTATATTTCTTTTACTTGTAGCAATAGTTAGACCTCTTATTATCTTATTTCTATCAAATCTTTCTCTGCTATTATCTTTTTTTATTACATATAAGGCTCTTTCTTCTATTTTTTCATAAGTTGTAAATCTTTTTTTACAACTTAAACATTCTCTTCTTCTCTTTATTGAGTTTCCATTAACAAACTCTCTACTATCAACTACCTTTGTATCACTACTATTACAAAATGGACATCTCATATTTTTCTTCTCCTTTTTTAACCATTTTCTTCTTCGTCTATACAATCTATTATTTCTTTTGGAGTTTTTGCATTTAATAATTTATTTCTGAAATTTTCACTTCTTATAAGTCTTGATATTCTTGCTAAAACTTTTAAATAAACTTGTGTATCTTTTACTGGAGAAGCGAAAACAAAAAATATTCTAACTCCTTCTCCGTCCATAGAATCAAAATCTATTTTATCCTTACTGATTCCAAAAGCGATTGTCAACTTTTCTGCATATTCTGTTTTAGCGTGAGGTATTGCTATCCCTCTTCCTATCCCAGTACTTCCTATTTCTTCTCTTTCTAGTAGGGCTTTTTTGATGGTATCTTTACAGTTTAAAGATGGTGATTTAGATATTAGACTAGCTAGTTCATCTAATACAGCCTCTTTTGTCTTTCCTTTTAATTGAAGATTTATTAAATCTTCCGTCATATAGTCTGTTATCTTAACTATATTATTCCCCATTTTACTCTGCCTCCCAGATATATTTTTTTAAATTTAAATTTCCTTCTAAATGATAATTAAAATATCTTTCAAATATCCCTATTACAAAAAAAATATCTTTTCTTGATATATTTTCTTCTAATAGCTCCCTAACTTTTTTCAAATAGATTTTTCTTATAATTTTCTCTTGAACCAAATTTAATAAAATAGAATTTTCATATTTTTTTTCACTTATACAAGAGTTTTCTATTGAAAAATAATTTCCATTTTCCAATACAAAATTTACCCCTTGCTCTACTAAGATCTTATAAAAGAAAAATAATAATAAAATCCAATTTTTATTATTATCCTCCTCTTTATCTAAATATCTAAAACTTTTTAATGCCAAATCACAAATCCTACTGTTTCTTTCTCCAAAATTCAAGCTTTCATTTAATATAGAACACATGTAAAGTCCTATGCTTATTTTATCTATATCTTTTTTTATATTTTCAAAAACTTCTAAAGAGTCAACTGTGTTTGCTATAAAGTTTTCCCCTTTTTTATAAGCTACAAATTTTGAATAACTAAAAACATCAGATGAAGTTTTATCTCTTTTTTTACTCTTATTTATCCCTTTGATTATTATACTATGTTTACCTAAACTTGTAGTTACTACTGTCAATAATCTATCAGATTCATTAATATCCTTTTTCTTTATAATCAGACCTTCTAACTTTATAATTTCGGTCATTTAATTTCGAACTCACTTCCAGGTATTTTTTCATTTACTTTTATTTTTGAAAGTTTTAATTCTGCTAAAAGGATATTATCTTCATAAATTTTAAGATAAGTTGGCAATCTGTACCCATCAATATTTTCCATTTTTAAAATTTCAAAAGTTAAATTTTTCTTGCTAACTCTAAAACTTTTTTCATTGTCATAAACTTTTCTAAAAGAACTATTTTTCTTATAATTTTCTTGGAAAAATCTTATTGTCTCAACTATAAAGTTTTCCTCTTGAGAGTTTTCTTCTCTTGTTATTTGATCAAATATTGGAAGATAAACTATCTTAGTACTATCTTTATATATGAAAATCTCTCCTCTATGGCTTTTTGGCTCAACCATAACTTTTTTTAAAGTTTTAGGTAGCAAATAAATTAAATCATAAGATTTCTCATTTGATTTTTTGTTTACATATGTTTTTTCATTTACAAACATTTTAAGGGTATCTATCAGAGTTATATTTTTATTCTCACTAAAACTTACTATTGATATTAAAAAATACATAAAAGTAAAAATTTTTTTCATTATTTTTCTCCTAATTCATTTTATTTTTTCTACACTCTTTACTAAATTTTAGTACAATATTTCCATTATGCCTGATATACAATTATATTATATTTCAATAGATTTGTAAAGATTATTGTTATTTTTTTTGATACTATTTCATTGAAAAATATTATTTATTTTTTTATTTTAGTACTCTCTCTTTATCGTTATTTTCCTTTATTTTTTATAAGTTTTTGTAATAATTTTATTATATTTATTTTATTTTTTTACATTTTACTTTCAATTTTTATTTCAATCTTTTTTCTAATCTTAATCTTTCATTGACAAAATAAAATATAAGTGTTATTCTATTATTTGTGATTTTTTATTTTTCACACATTTTTTTACTTAGGAGGACATATTTTATGAAACATTTTATTTTTTTATTCACCATTTTTTTTACGTTAAACCACTTTACCTTTTGTGGTTCGTCCAACTTATCAATACCGATTTTTTCAAAAAAGCAAAACGCCAAAATAAATTCTCGAATTGATTCGTTTATAGGAAAATTTAAAAATTTTATGGGAATTACTGACCCAGATACCTTAATTCGAAGAAATTCCAATTATATTAAAGACCATAAAAAATTAATTGATAGTAATAAAAA
>NZ_JARHZE010000113.1 GCF_029258315.1 Fusobacterium sp.
TATATTGCTAGATTTAGAAGAAAAAGCACAAACAAATGAAGAAGCTTCTAAACAATTAAATGAATGGCGAGAAGCACAATTTAAAGTATCTAAAAAATATTATAAAAAAATGAATTTGTAAAGGAGTGATTTTATGTTAAAAAAATTATTTTTGCTTTTTACTTTATTATTTGCTTTGGTTGGTTGTGGGGGAAAATCTTTACCAAATGATGTTATAGGAACATATAAAAGTGATAATGCTATTGTGAAAGTTGATTTAATAGGAAAAAATTTAGTTTTATCCCTTGAAAAAAAGATTTATAAAGATATAGTTCAATCTGGAGTTATAACTTTTAAAGATATTGAGTTTGATTATGATAAAGAAAAGAATACTTATTATTTAAATTTTGATAAATTAAGAGGTGTTGAAGCTGATATTCAAGTTAGAGGAGAGAGAAAACACTATAATTCATTAAAAGAACTTTATCAAGATTATGGAAGTATGATTTTAAGTTTTAAAATAGTAGAAAAAAGAAATGAATATATATTAAGTTTTACTAATGATGTAAGCCCTTTCTACGATTTTGCTTATGTAAAATGTTATAAATTATAAAAAATAATGATGTATAACTTTATGTACGGTGTACATAAAGTTATACTTTTAAAGGAACTTTTATGAATGAAGCTACTTATTTTTTAGGATTCGCTTATATAGATTGTTATAAATTATAATAAAAAAAGGTAAGAATATGGATAATCTATATTTTTACCTTTTATTTTTTTATTCTAATCACTTTTATTTAATAGAGTTAATTTATGGGGAAAAATCTTCCCCACAACTTTCAAACAAAATAAAAAAAAGTCTATAAAAAGACTTTCTTTTATCCCACTTTTAAAAAGTTAGGGTTTCTAAATTTACTATCCTGATTTTTGAACTTAGGTTCGGATTCCTAAAATCTTATCTATCCTGATTTTTGAACTTAGGTTCGGATTCCTAAAATCTTATCTATCCTGATTTTTGAGTCTAGGTTCGGATTCCTAGTTTTTATTTTACTAATAACAGTATACACTATTTTTTTTTAATTGTCAACGCTCATATTTTTTTATAATTCTATTTCATTTTATTTACTAAAGTTAATTTATGGGGAAAAATCTTCCCCACAACTTTCAAATAAAAAAAGCCTTTTTCAAGGCTTTTATCTCGATTTTTTTTAGGTTTGAGGTTCCTAACTGCTTGACTACCCCAGATTTTTGAATTTAGGTTTGGGGTTCCTAACTGCTTGACTACCTCAGATTTTTGAATTTAGGTTTGAGGTTCCTAACTGCTTGACTACCTCAGATTTTTATTAGGTTCGAGTTCCTATAACTTTTATAAGATTATAGTATATTTTCTTTTAATTGTCAATACCCATATTCTTTTATAGTCCTATTTCGTTTTATTTACAGAAGTTATTTCGTGGGGAAAAATCTTCCCCACAACCTCTAAGAAACTATTTTAATTTTTCATTAATAAAATCTATATATTTATCTCTTTTTAAAACAGACAACTTATAGACAACTCCATTTCTTGTAGTTATATTAATTCCTGTTGGTATAAATTTTATAAAAGCAGGACCTACGCTGACCTTTTCAACTTTTCCAATGTCTGAATAAGGTATTGAAATTAAAGGAGTTACTTTTTCAGGTTTTCCCCAATAAAAAAGTATTCTTTCATTAGTAAATAAAAATTTTCCACTTTTTTGCTGTTCTACAAATAATACGACTTTTTGCCAATAATCCCCAGATACTTCTAACTCAACTTTTTCATTTTCATTTAAACCCATAACTGTCATATAAATCCCCCCTTTTTCTAAAACATTTTATCTTAAGTAGTATAATTCTACTACATAAACATAAAATTATCAACCCTCATACTTTATTTTAATTTTTTCTTTTAATAATGATAATTTTTAAATAAAAAAACTGCTATCTACTCTATTTTTATTTCGATAACAGTTTAAATTTTTTATCTAACTTTTATTATGACAAAAATAAAAAAATTGGTTTTAAAATCAGTCTTTTTAATAAAATTAATCTTATCTTTTCTACTATTTTTAATAAATTTTTTGTATCAACTTTTATTTTATAAAAATTCTTACTGGTAACCCTGTTAAAAGTGGTGTTCTATGCCATACAATAAAAGTACTTACAACCTGATTAAGATCTTTTAAAGAATTAGAATCTAAGTTCTCTATTACAAAACTTTTTCTTTCTTCACATTTTTTATCTGCTTTTATATGCTCTTTTCCTCTTCTTATTCCAGCACAATCAATTCCTATAAAGCTAACTTGTAACTCCAGTAACTTTTCTATTAGCTCCCAAGTTAATTGATGATGTTCCTTAATATAAATTTCATCACCATACTTAGATAACTTTTGAATATCAGTAAAAAATATAACAAAGTCGCCTTTCTCTATCTTAAGATTTTTTATTACTTCTATACCTATCTCTTGATCATGATTATACTCTCTACAATCTATAACTATTCCCCGTCTTTCAATATATTCTTGAGGTATATCACTTTTATTGTATATATCTATATGTGTCCCAATATGCCCACTTATCATCAAAGGATTTTCATTATTTCTTACAAAATCCCATACCTTATCATTATCTAAGATTTTCATACTAATCTCTTTTATTTTAATCTCCCCCCCTTTTTCTATTAAATTTAAAATTATTTTCTTATTTAATAGTAAATAATTTCTATATCAAATATTATACTAAAATTTATACTATTTTTATTATTTATTTTAATTTTATTTACTTTTTTAAATATTAAAATCTATATTTTTTAATATATAATAAAAAAAAGTCTATAAAAAGACTTTCTTTTATCCCACTTTTAAAAAGTTAGGGTTTCTAAATTTACTATCCTCATTTTTGAACTTAGGTTCGGATTCCTAAAATCTTATCTGTCCTCATTTTTA
>NZ_JARHZE010000051.1 GCF_029258315.1 Fusobacterium sp.
AAGAATACGTGAAGGAGTAGACTGCGGAAGCGTAAGAAATCCATTACCAGAATTAGTAGCAGAAGATATGCCAAAAGTAGAAGCTTGTGCAAAAATGATAGATGAAGCTATAAAAAAATTCATCTAAAAAAATAAAAAAACACAAAATAAATTATAAATAATATGGGTAATAAAAAAGGATAAGTTTTTCTTATCCTTTTTTTGACATTAAAAAAATCCATTTATAATTTTCTTTAGTAATAAATAAAAAATATTTTATATCTCTAAATAAAAATTTATCTTTTTTCTTTTGTATATTTTAACCAATCATTTTCATTATTTACTATTTTTGAAATATCTATATTTTCCCTTTCCCCTATTTTTGCTTTAAATTTTTCAGTAATCTCCATTTTTTCTCCATTTTCATTTTCAAATCTTACTGTTATTATATGTGATATTCCCTTTACCTCAACTACAGATTTTTTTAAAGCCTTAATTTTTTTAAAAGGAGATTTATCTATACTATATTCTACTACTTCCATAATATTTTCATCTCCTTTTTTACCATTATTTAGCATTACCTTATGTAATTTTCCGGTCATAAATAACATTATTGATATTAATATTGTAATTCCTATTACAACTATCCAGCTTACTAGTCTTTTCATTATTTATCACCTTCTAAATTTTTAGAATTTCTTTCTAAAACAAGTCTTCTTTGTTCCTCTTGTTCTTTTTCTCTTATTCTTTGATGCAATACTAAAGTTAAAGCAACAACTCCGTAAGATACAAATACTCTAAAATATTCTCCTATATAAGCAGATCCCATCAACTCTTTTCCTGCATTTGGAGAAACAATAAATAACATATGAAATAAAAATACCCCACTTATTGCATTTAATATACTTGCTTTTGATGCATTTGCTCCTCCTACCAAAAGGGCTGCTATGGAAAACATACCTATTTGTTCATGACTATTATAAGTATTCATTGTTCCCATATTTTGTAAATAAATAATTTGTCCAAAACCAGCTAACACAGTTGAAATAACTATCGCTATTATTCTTGTTTTGTCTACATCTATTCCTGAATTTTTAGCTACTTCAATATCTTGTCCGATAGCTCTCATATCCTGTCCTAATTTAGTCTTTCTAAACCAAACTGTAAAAAATCCTAAACCAATTATTATTAAAAAAGTAAATACAGGAATCTCAATTCCTTTTATTGAAAAAGATAAAAATCCATCTAAAGCTTTTCTTACTTCCATTAAGTCAATAGCATTTCTTACTCCATATCCTCTTGATAAAAGTAATTTTTTATCTGATAGAGGAATTACTTTTCCCATTCCATATAGAACAAAAAGTTGATAAACTCCATTTATAAAAAATCCTAAGATCATAGAAGTGATCATTTCTCTTCCTTTAGCCTTATTTAATATACTTCCCCCCATTATTCCTAAAAGAATTGAAAAGGGTATAGAAATAATAGCCGCTAAAAATATCCCTTGCATTCCTACGATTTGCCAATCTGTAATAAATATTAAAGCTATCTGACCTGCCATCGCTCCAAGAACTATTCCAAAATTAAGTCCCATTCCAGCAACAACTGGAATAAGAAGTGATAAAACTAAAAATAAATTTCTTGAAAATCTTTGGATTATTTCTTGAATTGTTGATATGACTCCTAATCCTGAAAGAGGAAAGGCTATAACTATCAATGTAAGCATTAGTATTGGAACTAAATTGCTAAGTAAAGTTTTCTTTAAATTTTTATTCATCTTATATTTCCCCCTTTCTAGTCAATGCATATAGTATCATTCCGTTTGATACTATTATTCTTATTGTTTCTGACATATCTGTTTTTATAATAGCATTTACCACGCTCGGTGTCATTGTTAGTATTCCTTGAAATAAAAAAGTTCCTATTATTACATTGACTATTGTGGCTCTATTAACAGAAGCTCCCCCAATTAGTATTGCTGCTATTGCTGGAAATGCCATATAGAAAGGTGCTAAATAAAGTTGTACAAATCCAAAACTTTGTTGATAAATAACTATTCCAATAGCTGCTAACACACTAGAAAAAATTACTGATTTTATTCTTTCTTTATCTATATTAATTCCAGTGGCCTTAGCAAATTTTTCATTCGTTCCTACTGCCTTCATTGCAAGACCTGATCTAGTTTTAAAATATATCCAAATTATTGATGAAATAATAGCAAATATTAATAATTCTCCTATCGGAAAATCTCCTGATTTAATATGTAATGCTTTTTCTAAGGCTCTGTACCAATAATTTTCAACACTAACTGTTGTACGAAGTCCTTCTCCACCATATGCCCATATCATATCTGGACTTTTAAATGGAAGAATAAGCCACATTATACACATAAGAGCAACTGAAGAAAATCCAATATATGTTGCTATCATCATTTCTCCACCCTTTACTTTATTCAAAATTAATCCATAAAGCCAACCAAATATTACTCCAAAAAAAGCTCCTATTATCATAGCTACTACAAAACCTGTAATTCCTACAAGACCAAGTTCTATACTTATAACTGCTCCTAAAAGTCCAGCTTCAACTCCCAAAGGCATACCAAAATTTAGACCTGTTCCTGCCTGTATCATTGGCACTAATGATAAAACAAGAACTACATTCATTCCAAATCTCACAAAAGTATCACCTAAGGCTGATTTTAAATCCAACCCTATAAAAGGGCAAACAACATACATGCTCAATAAAAATAACCCTATTATTATTCTTGGCCAACCAAAACTTTTTATATATCGTTTTATTATCATCTTCTAGTTCCCCCCTACACCAGTCATATATTTTCCAAATTCTATTATATTAGCTTCTGGTGATAATATTCCTGCAACTTTTCCTTCATTTATTATAGCTATTCTATCACAAACTGATCTTAGCTCTTCAACTTCTGATGAAGTTATTACTATTGTTGTTCCTTTTTCTTTATTATATTTTTTCAAGATATCAAGAACTAATTTTTTAGCCCCAACATCTATTCCTCTTGTTGGTTCTGAAACAAACATAAGTTTAGGATCCATTGTAAATGCTTTGGCTAAACATACTTTTTGTTGATTCCCACCACTTAATTCTTGAACTCTTTGCTTAGGACCCATACATCTTATTTCTAACTGTTCTATGTACTTTTTAGCATTTTTCTCAATCTCTTTATCATCACTATATCTTACACAACCAAATAATTTTTTTAAAAACATCTCTTTTATTTGAATAGCAGGGTAAGCAATATTTAATTCTATTGATTTATCTAATAAAAGTCCAACTCCTTTTCTATCTTCAGAAACAAAAAATAATCCTTTTTTTAATGGATCTTCTGGACTATTTATTTTTATATCTTCATCATTAAATTTTATACTTCCGCTTGAATAATAAAGTCCCATTATTCCATTAGCAACACCTATTTTTCCTTGTCCTGCCATTCCAGCTAATCCTAAAATTTCACCTTTTCTCACTTTTAAATTTAGATTTTTTACCAATTCTCCTGGCATATCTACACATAGATTTTTTACATCTAATATAATTTCATTATCATCTAAATTTAGTTTAGAATTTTCTTTTTCTATTTCTTTTGAGTTTTCCTCTATTTTTCTACCTATCATCCATTGTGTTATCTCATCAACATTAGTTTCTTTTGCGGGAACAGAATTTATCATAACCCCATCTCTTAAAACTACAACTTTATCACAAGCTTCTATTATTTCATTTAATCTATGGGTGATAAAGATTATTGCAATCCCTTTTTTAGATAATTCTTTTATTGTTTTCACCAGAACCTCAGCTTCACTCTCTGTTAAAACGGCTGTGGGCTCATCAAGAACTAACAGTTTTATTTTTTCTCTTTCTATCTCTCTAGCTATTTCTGTAAATTGCATATGGGCAACCGGCATCTGTTGAATATATTCTTCATCATTTATTGTTATCCCTAGTTGACTAATCGCTCCTTGTGCTCTTTCTTTTGTTTTATTAGAATCAATTACTTTTATTCTTTCTCCAAATAAAAGTTCTAATAAACTCTGCTTTGTTGTTTCTCTATTTAAAACTATATTTTCTCCTGCTGAAAAACCAGGAATTAATGAAAATTCTTGGTGAACCATTCCAATTCCAGCTCCCAAAGCATCAAAAGGACTATTAAAATTAACTATTTCATCATCAATTTTTATTTCACCTTTATATCCACCTGTTTCTTTAATAACCGGCATTCCAAAAATTATTTTCATAAGAGTAGACTTTCCAGCTCCGTTTTCCCCAACTAATCCTACAATCTCGCCCTCTTTTATCTCTAAATTTATATCTTTTAAAACTGTATTTTCTCCAAATGATTTAGACAAATTAGATATTTTTAACAATGTTTTACTCATTAATCCCACCCTTTCAATTTTTAACACACTCTAAATAGACTAATCTTATTTAAAATATCTTAAAAATTTAAATATGACAAATATAGAAATTCTATATTTGTCATATCCTTTATTTTTAATTATTTAACATCGAAATATTTTTCTGGAACTTCTAACTTAGTTACTCCCATATATCCTTTACCAAAAACATATGTATCTTGATAAACTAGTATATAGTTTTCTCTTTCTACCCCATCACTATCAATGAAATAACTTCCGTTCCATCCTGCTCCAGGGGTATTATTTTTTAAGTTTTCCATCACTGCATCAAAATCAAGAAGTTCTTCTTTCTCCTCAATAACTTTTACAGCATGATCTGCTAAAGCTTGAGCCCCTGCAAAGTTATATGAATATGACCAAGTTCCCATTCTTCCACCAGCACCTTTTCCTATAACAGCCTTTTCAACTTTTGCTAGTATTTTTGGCCAATTTCCTCTTTCATCATTTGAGAATTTTATTCCTAGAGCACCTGGATAACCCATTGTTGGAGAAGGTAAATCAGCTTCTACAAAATATCCACCCTCTTCAGCTACCCTTTTTAATAATGGCTCTGTATGAGCATCGTTTGTACAGAAAAATGCAGTTTCTTTTCCATATTGTTTTAACCAGTTAGGAACTTGTTCTAAGATATATTGTTGTGCTCCTGCAACTCCTACATCACTTACTGGATCTGGAGCTGAAACTTCATAGAATCCCATTCCTAAATCTTTTGCTGCTTGTTTCATTATATTTCTTCTTCTAGACATCATTTCATAGCTCAAGTGTCTTGGGAAAGAAACATGAACAAAGTTTTTTGCTCCCATATCCTTAGCTGTTTTAACAATTAAATATCCTCTAGCTATTGAATCTGGAAATAATGTTAAATCACTGACATCAGCAACCATTTCAGGATCTTCATGTGGGTTATTTGCTAATAAAAGAATATCTGGTCTTTTATCTCTTACCCTTCTAAAAGCTTCTACTGTTCCAGGAATTGCTTCTGTCATTATAATCGCTTTCATTTTAGGATCATCTGCGAGAGAAGTTATTTGAGTTATTGTTGTTTCCATCTCTTGCATAAAGTTATCAGGATAAGTTAAGTGAATAATTTTTCCACCCTTATCTATTTTTCCATATTTTTTCATCACAGCTTCTGCTCCTCTTAAAGCATCTTCTGATTGAGAAACAGTACCACTTAATATCCCTATATGATAATCAGATTCTGCAAAAGAAATTGTTGCCATCCCCATTAATAAATAACTAAATAATAATTTTTTCGTCCTTCCCTCCTTAATCACATCCAAAAGTGTGTCTTTAAATTGCAAACAGCGGTTTGTGTTTTAAAAACATTTATATTGTGGAATATTATACTCTTTCTTTATTTAGATGTCAATATATTTTCTTTATAAATTTCAAAAAATAAAAAAGGAAAGTATTTAAACTCTCCTTTTCTATTTTTTATAGTAATCTTTCTGCTATTTTAACTTTCATAAGAGCATCTTGTAGGGATTTCTGAATTAACATAATCTGTTTATCTTCATTTAATTTTTTAAGTTTTTCTTGTGCTAGTTCAACTTCTTTTTTCGCAGTTTCTATATCTATCTCTTCTGGTTTTAAAGCTTCATCTACTATAATAGTAACTTTATTATTATTTATTTCAATAAATCCATTTGAAATATAATATAGTTCTTCATTCCCTTTTTCTATTCTTATTTTTATCTCTTCTGGTTTTAAAGCTGCTACAAAAGGAGCGTGATTAGGTAAAATTCCCATATCTCCCTCTGTTGTTCTTACTTTTAAAAATTCAACTTCCTTCGAAAACTTTTTCCCGATAGGAGTTACTATTTCTAATGTGAAGTTTGCCATAATTATTCAGCTCCCTTCAATAACTCTCTTCCTTTAGCAACTGCCTCTTCTATTGTTCCAACATATAAGAAAGCTTGTTCAGGTAAATCATCATATTTTCCTTCTAGGATTTCTTTAAATCCTCTAACAGTTTCTTTTATTGGCACATATTTTCCTTGCATTCCTGTAAATTGCTCTGCAACTGTGAATGGTTGAGAGAAAAATCTTTCAATTTTTCTAGCTCTTGAAACAGCTAATTTATCTTCATCAGATAACTCATCCATACCTAAAATTGCAATGATATCTTGTAATTCTTTATATCTTTGAAGTACAGCTTGAACCTCTCTAGCTACCTCATAGTGCTCTTTTCCAACTATTTCTGGATCTAAAGCTTTAGAAGTTGAATCTAGTGGGTCAACTGCTGGGTAGATTCCTAATGATGCTATTCTTCTTGAAAGAACTGTTGTAGCATCAAGGTGAGAGAATGTTGTTGCTGGGGCTGGGTCTGTTAAGTCATCTGCTGGTACATATACAGCTTGAACTGATGTTATTGATCCAGTTTTTGTAGAAGTAATTCTTTCTTGTAAAGCTCCCATTTCTGTAGCTAGGTTTGGTTGATATCCAACTGCTGATGGTGTTCTTCCAAGTAAAGCTGATACCTCTGATCCAGCTTGTGTAAATCTGAATATATTATCTATGAAAAGAAGCACGTCTTGTCCCTCTTTATCTCTAAAGTTTTCTGCTATTGTAAGTCCTGTAAGCCCTACTCTTAATCTTGCTCCAGGTGGCTCATTCATTTGTCCATATACAAGAGATGTTTTTGATAAAACTCCTGACTCAGTCATTTCGTTATATAAGTCTCTTCCTTCTCTTGTTCTTTCTCCAACTCCTGCAAAAACAGAAAGTCCTCCATGTCCTTTTGCAATATTATTTATAAGCTCCATTATAAGAACTGTCTTTCCTACTCCAGCTCCACCAAATAGTCCTATTTTTCCCCCTTTTATATATGGTGCTAATAAGTCTATTACTTTTATTCCAGTTTCAAATATTTCAATCTCTGTTCCTTGAGATTCGAAATCTGGAGCTGATCTATGAATAGGAAGTTTTTCTTCTGTATTTATTGGACCATTGTTATCTACTGGTTGTCCTAGAACATTTAGAATTCTTCCAAGAACAGCTTTTCCTACTGGAACTGTTATTGGAGCTCCTGTGTCTATTACTTCCATACCTCTTTGTAATCCGTTAGTATCATCCATCGCTATTGTTCTTACCATATTGTTACCAATGTGTTGGGCAACTTCAAGAACTAATTCTTTATCTCCATTTTGTACTTTTAGAGCATTATATATTTTAGGTAAGTTGTCTTTAAATAGAATGTCTACTACTGGTCCTATTACTTGTGTAAGAACCCCTCTATTTTCCAATTTGTTAACCTCCCTGTTATTTGGTTTGTTATTATTTTAAGGCAGGTGCTCCACCAACTATCTCTGTTATCTCTTGAGTTATTGCAGCCTGTCTTTCTCTGTTATATTGTAAATTTAATTCTTTCATCATTTCTTCTGCATTATCGTTTGCACTCTTCATAGCATTTTTTCTTGCTGAATGCTCACTTGCTGTATTTTCTAACATTGCTTGATATAACTCTATGTTTATATACTTAGGCAATAGATCAGATAAAACAGCTTCTGCATCTGGTTCAAAAATATATGACATATTTTTGTTTGTTTCTACTCTTTCAATAGGAATTATTTTCTTTACCAAAAGATCACTTCTTAAAGCTGAAATAAATTTATTGTATATTAAATATACTTCATCAAATATTTCTGAATAATAATATTCAACTATATTTTCACTTATTTCTTTTGCCTTATCATATATTGCTTCTGGCACTATTTGAGTATATTCAGCTTTTATATCATAATTTCTCTTAGAACAATACTCTTTTCCTTTTTTTCCAATAACAATAACTGATATTTGTTTATCCTTATTGTTTTCCTCTACCTCTTTTAACTTTTTCAAAGTCATACTATTAAAACTTCCACAAAGTCCTCTGTCAGAAGTCATAACAATAATTCCTATCTTTTTAACAGAATCTCTTCCATCAAAAAGAGGATGTTTTTCAGCTTTTATTCCAGCTGAAATATTTCTCATAATTCCATGAATACTTTCAGAATAATCACGAGATTTTAAAACTTTCTCTGAAAACTTTTTGAATTTTGTAGTGGAAACAACTTCCATAGCTTTTGTTATTTGGTGAGTAGACTGAACACTTTTTATTCTACTTTTTATTTCTTTAGAACCAGCCATATACTCACCTCTTTTTATTTAATATATGATTTTTTAAACTCAGTTATTGCATTAGATATTTTATCTTCTAATTCTTTATCAAGAGCTTTTTTCTCTTTTATTTCTTTTAAGATATCTGTTGTATTTCTTAATTCTTTTATTAAACTTATTTCAAAGTCTAAAACTTTATCTACATCAATATCATCAAAGAATCCTTTTGTTACAGCATAGAAAGAAACTACTTGTTCTTCTACTGGATAAGGTTTATTTTGAGGTTGTTTTAACATAGCCATTATTCTATGTCCTCTCTCTAATTGAGCCTTAGTTGATTTATCTAAGTCAGATCCAAATTGAGCAAATGTTAATAACTCTGTATATTGAGCTAATTCTAGTTTTACTTTAGCAGCAACTTGTTTCATAGCTTTTATTTGAGCTGCCCCTCCAACCCTTGATACAGAAATTCCTGCGTCAATAGCTGGTCTAAATCCTGAGTTAAATAATTGTGAATCCAAGAATATTTGTCCATCTGTAATTGAAATTACGTTTGTTGGAATATAAGCTGCTACGTCTCCAGCTTGTGTTTCAATTATTGGTAGAGCTGTTATTGATCCTCCACCTAATTCGTCTGATAACTTAGCTGCTCTTTCAAGTAATCTTGAGTGTAGATAGAATACGTCTCCTGGATAAGCTTCTCTTCCAGGTGGTCTTTTTAATAGTAATGACATTTCTCTATAAGCTACCGCATGTTTTGTAAGGTCATCGTATACTATTAATACATGTTCCCCTTTATCCATGAAGTATTCTCCCATAGCAACTCCTGCATATGGTGCCATATATTGTAATGGTGCTGCTTCAGAAGCTGTAGCTGCAACTATTGTTGTATATTCCATAGCTCCTAAATCTTCTAATTTTTTATATATTTGTGCTACTGTTGATCTTTTTTGTCCAATAGCTACATAGATACATTTTACTCCAGTTCCTTTTTGATTGATTATAGCATCTATCGCAACTGCTGTTTTTCCTGTTTGTCTGTCTCCGATTATAAGTTCTCTTTGACCTCTTCCAATAGGAACCATTCCGTCTATTGATTTTATTCCTGTTTGTAATGGCTCAAATACTGGTTTTCTTGCTATGATTCCTGATGCTTTTCTTTCAAGTTCCATATATTTAGCAGGAGTTATATCACCTTTTCCATCTATTGGCTCTCCTAAAGCGTTTACTACTCTTCCTAAAAAGTTTTCTCCTGCTGGTATTGATACTATTCTACCAGTAGATTTTACTTCGTCTCCTTCTCTTATTTGAGAGAAATCTCCAAATATGATAACTCCAACGTTGTTTTCTTCTAGGTTAAGTACCATTCCCATTATTTTATTAGGAAATTCTAGTAACTCTCCAGCTTTTGCATCGCTAAGTCCATAAACTCTAGCAATACCGTCTCCTACTTCTAATACAGATCCTGAAGTTTTAATATCAAGGCTTTTTTTATAGTTTTCTATTTCAGTTTTTATAATATTACTAACCTCTTCTGGTCTGATTCTCACCTAATACACCTCCAATATGTGTATGTTAATTTTGTTTAGCCAATGTTGATAACTGAGTTTTAATAGTTCCGTCTATTATCTTATCCCCAATTTTTAGGATTCCTCCACCAATTATTGACTTATCTACATTTACTTTGATATTTATTTTTTTCTTAGTACTTTTTTCTAAGTTTTCTATAAGTTTTGCTTTTTGAGCTTCAGTAAGCTCCATAGCAAAAGTAGCTTCTACATCTAAAATTTGATTTTTAGCATAGAATATTTTTAAATATTCGGCTACTATCTCTCTTATATCAGAGATTCTTCCTTTTTCTAATAGATAAAATAGTATATTTTTAACCTCTTCAGTTTCATCTTTATAAATTTTATCTAAGAAATCTCTTTTATCTTCCAATGAAATTAATGGATGATTTATAAAGTTTTTAAATTCTTTGTCTTTTACATACATCTCCATTAAACTATTAAGTGCATCATAAATTTCTTTTAAATTATTATTAGATTCTCCTACTGAAAAAATTGCTTCTGCATATCTTTTTCCAACTTTATTGTCTGCCATTATAGTTCTCCCATTTCATCTATAAAGTTATCTACTAAGGCACTTCCTTTTTTAGAATCTAATTTTTCATTTATGATTTTTTCAGCAAGTTGGATAGCTATTTTTTGCATATCCTCTTTTACTTCTAATCTTGCTCTTTCTTTCATTTTTTCAACTTCTATTTCAGCACTTTTAAGAATTTTATCTCTTTGGAATGTAGCACTTTTTATTATTTCTTCTCTTCTTTCATCTGCTTTTTTCTCAGCATTTGTAATTATTTCATGAGCTTCATCTTTAGCTTTTTTTATTATTACTCTAGCTTTTTCTATTTCAGAATCAGCTATTTCTCTATTTTTTTTAGCTTCCTCTAAATCTCCCGATATTTGTTCTCTTCTTTCTTTCAATATTCTATTTAAAGGTTTTTTGAAATATTTATTGAAAACCACTATTAAAATAAAGAAGTTGATTATTTGCCAAAACATATTAATATCTATCGAGATAGCGGGCATTGTTTGTGCTGCCAAAATGCTCCCTCCTTTCCATTTTTAAAATATCAATTTTTATTTTTCTAATAACATTGATATAAATGGATTTGCATATAATAATATCATTGCAACAACTAAAGAGTAAATACCTGTTGACTCAGATATTGCTTGTCCTAAAATCATTGTTGAAATTATATCTCCTTTAGCTTCTGGTTGTCTTGCAACAGCTTCTACTGCTTTACCAGCTGCATAACCTTCCCCGATTCCTGGTCCTAATCCAGCTATCATTGCACACCCTGCTCCTACTGCTGATGCTGCTAAAACTATTGTTTTTGCTAATAACATATCCATCTTGTTACCTCCTAAAAATTTTGTTTTTTTTAATTATTTATTTAACAATTCATTAGGTTCAGAATCCCCTAATGCCCCTTGTATATGTACAAGAGCTAACATTGTAAATACAAAACTTTGTACCGCCCCACTAAATAAATCAAAATATAGATGAAGTGGTGCTGGAATTACTGCTGGGACAGCTTTATATAAAAGCCCCAATATTACCATACCCGCAAACATATTTCCAAACAATCTGAAAGACATATTTACTGGTTTAGCTAATTCTCCAATTATATTAAGTGGTAGTAATACTGGCACAGGCTCTGTAAATCCTTTAAGATATCCTAATACACCTGTTCTTGCAATATTCGTTCCAATAAATATAACCGTTGTTAAAAGAGCCAATCCAACTGTTGTGTTTAAATCTGCTGTTGGTGCTCTAAAAGCTGGAGCTAATACCATATCTGTTGTTTCTTTTGTCAACCATGGTATAGGGAAAAATGTTAGTATATTTCCTGTGAATATAAATAAGAATAGACAAGAAATAAAACTAAAATATTTATTTTTCCATTTTCCTATCATCTGAGTTATAATTCCATCTAAGAAATTATATAAAGATTCTAGCAAAATCTGTCCTTTAGACTCTGGAACTAACTTCATATTTTTTGTACCAAACTTAAATAATAAGAAAAGTACAAACATACAAAACCAAGTTCCAACAACAGTCATTGTAACAGGTAAACCAACTCTTCCATCACCCATTGCTACCCCTAGAGGTAATTTCTCTAGAAACTCTGGTAGTGGAATAAAAAAAGCAATTTTTGGTCCTTCCACTAGAGGTGGAGTAATAAATGTTATACTCATACAAATCTCCTCTCCTTTTTATTTTAAGTACTTTTTCTTCCATTTCAAAAGATTTTTATATAAAACCATCATTAAAATATTAAACTTTATATTTAATAATCCGATGGCAGTACCTAACATCATTGCTAAATCATAAAAATATGATGCTCCTGCTAAAACTAACAAGTAAATTGCATATCTTTTAAGATATCCCAATACTCCGGATTTAAAATTAGCTCCTTTCACTATACTTGTTTTAACATCTATATAAATCATATAGAAACATAGAATAGAAATCAAAGAGCCACTAAACATTCCAATGTAGACTTCCTTACTTTGAATTATTATCCCATAAACAAGAATCACAACAGAAGTCATAATTGAATTTCTTATTATTTTTTTTATTTCTTCCATAATTCTCCTTATTTTTTCATTATCATTAAATATACATTATAAAATCCACTTGCTACACCTAATAATAGAAATAAAATAAATAATAGATCACTTTTAAATAAAAATTTCTCTATTAATTTATAAATCCCTAAAGCCACTAGGATATTTCCCATTATTGTAAATCCTAGTGTTCCTAATAATTCAAAATATTTAAAAAAGTCTTTATTAAATTTCAACATTATTTATCACTTTTTATCTATTTTTTAAAATATAAAAATATCTTTTTCCTGCTAATTCCTCATTGATTTCAAATATTTCTAAAGAAAGATTAGCTTCTTTAGCACACTCTTTTATCTCATTATGTGTAAAAATTCTTTTTTCATAAAACTCATTAAATCTATCATAACCATTATTTTTATTTTTTATAAAATATGACGCATCTATCTCATCAATATTTGTTTCTTCATCATAAAAATGTTCCCATATCACAGCAAAATCTTTTCTACTATCTGCATAAATATCATTAGCAAACATTTTTTGCATAAACTCCCTATCCACTACATCAAAAATATAGATTCCATTTTCATTTAAAGAATTCTTTACACTATTGAATAAATCCAATAAATCCTCCACTGAAGTTAGGTGATTTACGGTATCAAAGAAAGAATATATTATATCATATTTTTCTCCTGTGTCAAATTCTCTCATATCCCCTAAAAATAAAGGAACATTCTTTCCTTTTAATTTTATTTTAGCCTTTTTTAGCATTCCTTCTGAAATATCAAGTCCAGAGCATTGATATTTTTTATCTAATCTAACTAAAGTTTCTCCTGTTCCACACCCTAGATCTAATATTATTTTTCCATCTGGATTATATTTTGAAATATAATTTTCTAAAAGATTAACCCAACCATCATAATCACAAATTTCCATAAATTTATCATAAACCTTTGAAAAATTTTTATACATAAATATCCCCTAATTCTTGTATTAATACGATTATCGCTTTAATATAATCATTTACTTTTTTGGCCATTATACCACACTATCTCAGACTAAATTTATTATCTCACAAAATTTATCATATAGCAAGATAAATTAATTTAAAAAGATTTTCATGATTAATTTTTGATTTAATTCGATAAATAAATAACAATTGTTCTTGTTTTATTATTGATATTTTTATATAAGTTGGATCAAAAAAAATATATTTTTAAACATTAAAAATATTAAAAAAAATTTTTATAAAATTTTATTTATTGACAAAAAATAAAATTGAGTATATAATTATATTGTGCATATGCACAATATAATTAACCGGAGGTTTTTTATGCCTAGATGTAAAAAGATTAGATGTTGTCGTAGTTTAACAGATGAGATAATATTTAAACCTACTGGTATTCCTCTTTCTCAAGTTGAAATAATTGATATTGAAGTTGATGAGATAGAAGCAATTCGTCTTTGTGACTATGAAGGAAAAAGTCAAATAGAAACTGCTGAGATAATGAAAGTTTCAAGAGGAACTATCCAAAGACTTTTAAATTCTGGAAGAAAAAAAATACTAGAAGGTTTATTATATCAACAGGCTATAAAACTAAAAAACACACACTTAGAATACACTGAAGAAAATATAGGAGATGATTTTATGAGTAACGAAATTTTAAGAGTTGGTTTCCCTACAAACGATGAGGTAACAGTTGAAGAACATTTTGGACATTGTGAGAAATTTATAGTTTTCTCTATAAAAAATGGTGAAGTAGTTAATAAAGAGTGTCTTGTAGCACCTGAACACGCTCCAGGAGTTTTCCCTAAATTTATAGCAAGTAACAATATAAATGTTGTTATAACTGGGGGAATGGGACAAAGAGCTATTGATCTTATAAAAGGAAATGGTGGAGAGGTTATCCTAGGAGCAGCTGGAAATATTGAAGATGTTTTAAAAGTTTATTTAGAAGGAGAACTTTATTCTAAAGGTTCTGCTTGTGCTCATCACCACCACGATCATGAATAATAATATATTATAATTTAAGGTGGCTTTTGCCACCTTTATTTTTAAAGGAGAAAAAATTATGAAATTAGCAATAGCTTTAAAAGAAAATAAATATGATTCAGTAGTTGATGAAAGATTTGGAAGAGCCCCTTATTTTATCATCATAGATAATGAAACTAAAGAATATGAAATAATTGAAAATGAAGCAAAAGATGAAAATACTGGAGCTGGATTAAAAGCAGTTAAAAATCTTGAAAAACATCAGATTGATGGAATTATTGCTGGAGAGATAGGACCAAAAGCTGGAGAATTAATATATGATTTGGAAATTCCTACTTTCAAATTTGGAAAATATGAAACTGTTGAAAAAATATTAAAAGCTTTCAATGAAAATCTTTTAGAAAAATATGATCTTTCACCAAAACCTATGGGACTTAGAAAAGCTTAGGAGGGATTATTTTGAAATTAGCAATTTTAAGTGGAAAGGGAGGAACTGGAAAAACTACTGTCAGTACAAATTTAGCCTATATTACAAAACAACTATTAATTGATACTGATATAGAAGAACCTAATTCACATATATTTCTAAAACCAAAAAATATAAATACTTCTTCTGTTTTTACCTCTTACCCTGTTGTTTCTTCTGAGAAATGTACTCTCTGTGAAAAATGTGGAGATTTTTGTCATTTTAATGCTATTATTCCAAGTAGAAAAAAAGTTTTAGTCTTTGAAGAAAGTTGCCACGACTGTGGTGGATGTAAAATTGTTTGTAATTTTGATGCTATCGATTTTCAAAAAAGAGAGATAGGAAAAATATTTTCTGGAGAAACTTTTTTTAATTCACCTATTAAATATGGTAGACTAAACATCGGGGAGATGTCTGGAGTAAAAATTATAAAAGAGTTATACTCATCAACAAAAGAAGATAATTTTATTATAGATTGTCCACCTGGAACATCTTGTACAACTGTTGCATCTGTTGAAATAGCAGATTTTGCCATTGTGGTTACTGAACCTTCTCCTTTTGGATTAAGTGATATGAAACTTGTGGTTACCTTATTAAAAGATTTAAATATCCCTTTTGGTATAGTAATCAATAAATCTTTAGGAAATAATAAAGAAATTTTAAATTTCTCAAAAGAAAACTCCATACCAGTATTAGGTGAAATAAAGTTTGATAGAGATATTGCCAAAAATTATTCTAAAGGTAAAGTTTTAGCTAGTATCAATCCGATCTATAAAGAGATATTCCAAAATATCTTAAATAAAGTTTATGAGGTGAAATAATATGACTTTTAATGAAATAGTTGTTATATCTGGAAAAGGTGGAACAGGAAAAACCACAGTTACAGCCTCTCTTATACCATATTTTGAAAATGTTATTATTGGAGATTGTGATGTTGATGCTCCAAATTTAAAAATACTTCTTGCAAAAAATGATATTGAAAAAAAAGAATTTTTTGGAATGAAAAAAGCTAAAAGAAATTTAGAACTTTGTAAGAATTGTAATAAATGTTTTGAATATTGCAAATTTAACGCTATTGATAATCCTACAAAATGTGAAGGCTGTGGAGTTTGTAAAATTATTTGTCCTTATAATGCCATTGAAATGATTGATAATAAAGCTGGAGATCTTTTTATTTCAAATAGTGATTTTGGAAAATTGGTTCATGCTTGCCTTATTCCTGGGGAAGAAAACTCTGGAAAACTTGTGGCTGAAGTTAGAAAAACTACAAAATATTTAGCTGAAAAAGAAAATATAAATAATATTATTTTAGATGGGGCTCCTGGAATTGCTTGTAATGTTATTAGTTCTTTGACAGGTGTAAAAAAAGCAGTGGTTGTAATAGAGCCTACCCTTTCAGGACTTCATGATCTTGAAAGACTTCTTGAATTAATAAAAAGATTTAGAATTCAACCTTTCTTTGTTATTAATAAATATGACCTCTCTTTAGAAATTTCACAAAAATTAGAGGAATTTCTATTTGAAAATAATTTTAAAATCTCTGTTAAAATTCCATTTAATAAAGAAATTTTTGAAAGTATAAATCAAAAACAAATTCCATCTAAGTTTATTCC
>NZ_JARHZE010000117.1 GCF_029258315.1 Fusobacterium sp.
TGGAAAACTTGTTACAGGAAGTTCAAATGTTCATTATCTTGAGAAAGAGGAAAAAGATATAAGAAGTATATTGTTATATGGTAGTGGAAATGTTTTCAATGAAAGACAATATACGATCGATAATGGATTTTATTTTAGAACAACAGATGAGTTATTAAAAGAATTTTCTTATTTAGGGGAAGAGGTAGCTCGTGAAATAGTTATAACAAATACAAATAAAATTTCTAATGAGATAGACAAAATACAACCAATACCTGATGGGTTTTATCCACCAGAACTAGATAATGCAGAGAATATAGTTAGAGAGATGACTTATACAAGAGCTCATAAAATTTATGGAGATCCACTTCCTGAAATAGTTGAAGCTAGATTAGAGCGTGAATTAAAAGCTATAATAGGACATGGATTCTCGGTTTTATATCTATCAGCTCAAAAACTTGTAAAAAAATCTTTAGATAATGGATACTTGGTAGGATCTAGAGGATCAGTTGGTTCTTCACTGGTTGCTTTTATGATGGGGATAACAGAGGTTAATGCACTGTATCCACATTACATTTGTACAAACGAAGAGTGTAAATATTCTGAGTTTATAGAGAGAGAAGGAGCAGGGGTGGACTTGCCAGAAAAAAATTGCCCTCATTGTGGTAGAACATTAAAAAGAGATGGACACTCAATACCATTTGAAGTTTTTATGGGATTCAATGGAGATAAAGTTCCAGATATAGACTTAAACTTCTCTGGAGAATATCAATCAGAAATTCATAGATATTGTGAAGAGTTATTTGGAAAATCAAACGTATTTAAGGCAGGAACTATATCAACACTAGCGGATAAAAACGCTATTGGTTATGTAAAAAAATATTATGAAGATCATCATTTAAATATATCAAAAGCAGAAATAATAAGAAAGGCCTCTAAAGTAGAGGGAGCCAAAAAAACAACTGGACAACACCCTGGAGGAATGGTAATAGTTCCAAAATATAAAGAGGTTTTTGATTTTTGTCCTATACAACATCCAGCAAATGATGTTACAAATGATTCTATCACGACACATTTTGACTATCACGTAATGGATGAGCAACTTGTAAAACTTGATATATTAGGACACGACGATCCTACAACTATAAAACTTTTACAAGAATACACAGGTGTCAATGTTTATGATATACCAATAGCTGACCCAGATACATTGAAAATTTTCTCAGGAACTGAGATTTTAGGTGTAACTCCAGAGGAGATTGGATCAGTGGTTGGAACTTTTGGAGTACCAGAGTTTGGAACAGGATTTGTAAGACAGATGCTAGAGGATACTCTACCAAAAACTTTTGCAGAGCTTGTAAGAATTTCGGGACTTTCTCACGGAACAGATGTTTGGCTTAACAACGCCCAAGAATTTATTAGACAGGGAGAAGCGACTCTTTCTGAAGTTATAACAGTTAGAGATGACATTATGAACTATCTAATAGATAGCGGAATGGAAAAAGGTGTTGCCTTTAAGATAATGGAGTTTGTAAGAAAGGGAAAACCTTCAAAGGAGCCTGAACAATGGGAAACTTATTCCAATATGATGAAGGAAAAAAATGTTAAAGAGTGGTATATAGAATCTTGTAAAAGAATTAAATATATGTTCCCTAAGGGGCATGCTGTTGCTTACGTTATGATGGCAATGAGAATAGCTTATTTTAAAATACACTATCCTTTAGCATTCTATGCAGCATATCTTACTCGTAAGATAGAGGATTTTGATTTTGAAATTATGGGAAATAAAGAATTGGCAAAAGAAAAATTAAAAGAGTTGAGCAAGGAGCCAAAACTTGATGTTAAGAAAAAAACACAGATGGCAATTTGTGAAATTGTTGTAGAGATGTATGCTAGAGGATTTGAGTTTTTAGGAATAGATCTTTATAAATCTGAAGGATTTAAATTTACTGTTGAAGATAATAAAGTTAGAGTACCTTTAATGGGAATAGCTGGACTGGGAGCCAGTGTAGTTGAAAATATTTTATCAGAAAGAGAAGTTGAGAAGTTTCTTTCTTATGAAGATTTAAAGAGAAGAACAAAAATGTCTTCTACTGTTTTAGAAAAATTAAAATCTTTAAATGCTGTTAAAGATTTAAGTGAAACAAATCAAAGAAGTTTATTTTAAAAGGTAGGGGGAGAAAATTGATTAATGTAAATAAAAAATACCTTGGAGCAGGACTTGTTTGTTTTGCTGCATCTCTTTGGGGACTTGATGGAATAGTTTTAACTCCAAGACTTTTTAAACTGGGAGTTCCTTTTGTAGTTTTTATATTGCATGTTATACCGTTTCTTTTTATGAGTTTACTTTTTGGTAAGAGGGAGATGAATAATATAAAAGTTCTACCTAAAAAAGATCTTTTTTATTATTTCTGTATAGCATTATTCGGTGGAACTTTAGGAACTTTAGCTATTGTAAAGGCTTTGTTTTTAGTTAATTTTCAACATTTAACAGTTGTAACTTTATTACAAAAATGTCAACCAATATTTGCTCTTATTTTAGCGAGATTTTTATTGAAGGAAAAATTAGGAAAAAACTTTTTCTTTTTAACAATTTTAGCTTTGATAGGTGGATATATAATGACATTTGAGTTTAAGCTACCAGAGTCAACAGGAAGTGGAAATATATTACCAGCTTGTGGATTAGCTCTTTTAGCAGCTTTTTCTTTTGGAAGTTCAACTGTTTTTGGAAAAAGAATACTGACAAATTCCTCTTTTCTAACAGCTTTATATACAAGATTTTTCTTTACAAGTATAATTACATTTTTTATTGTTTTATTTAATGGAGATTTTAAATATCTTTTAGAGGTAACTCCATTTCAATGGGGAATATTTTTTACAATAATGCTTACAAGTGGTAGTATGGCAATTATGATTTATTATAGAGGTCTAAGATATATAGATGCCAGTGTCGCTACAATTTGTGAATTAGCTTTCCCTATATCATCAGTATTATTTGATTATATTTTTAATGGAAATCTATTGACACTACAACAATTTATAGGGGCAACTATATTAGTTTTTGCTATTATAGCTATTGGAAAAAATCAAAAATAAAGGAAAAAAGATGTTAAGAGATATTATAAAAGAATATTATATAGAAAAAAATTTTAATTGTGCTGAATCATTATTTTTAGCAAGTAATAAATATTATAATTTAGGTTTAGATGAAAAAATGGCTGAAATTGTAACAGCATTTGGAGCTGGAATGGGTTGTGGAAGAACTTGTGGAGCTCTATGTGGTGGACTAGCTATTTTAGGAAGAATGATTCAACTAGAAAGAGATCCATTTCACGAACTTTGTACAAACTTAGTGGAAACATTTGAAAAAACTTTAGGGACAAGTTCTTGTAATGATTTAAAAAGCATTTATAGAAATGATGAAGTAAGATGTTTAAAAACTGTTGAACTAGCAGCAGATATCTTTGAAAAATTTATAAATGAAAATGTTCCAAAATATAAGAAATAAAAATTATATAAGGAGGGATTATGGATTTTAAAGAGTTACAATTGAAAAGAGAAAGTTGTAGAATATATAGTGATAAACCAGTTCCAAGAGAACTTTTAACAGAATTAATAGAGGTGGCAAGACTTTCACCTAGTGCTTGTAATTCTCAACCGTGGAAGTTTATAGTTGTAGATGAACCAGAAGCTTGTGAAAAAGTAAGAGAGGCTTTTGAAGATGGTGGAGTAAATGGTTGTACTTGGGGAAAAAGAGTTCCAGCTTTTATATTAATTTGTGAAGATGAAGCTCACCTTATGCCCGGTGTAGGAGAACACTATGGATCACAACATTTTGCACAGATGGATATTGGTATGACAGCTATGAGTATTTGTTATGAGGCTACAACTTTAGGATTAGGAAGTTGTATGATAGGAACAATGAATCAAGAAAAATTAAAAAAAGCATTTAATATACCAGAAGAGAGAACAGTTAGATTAATAATAACAGTTGGTTACCCAGCAAGAGAAAGAGAACCTCGTAAAAAAATACGTAAAAATTTAGAAGAGGTTATTAGCTTTAATAAATGGTAAAAATAAAAGTACTGAAATTTTTTCAGTACTTT
>NZ_JARHZE010000006.1 GCF_029258315.1 Fusobacterium sp.
TTACTTCTGTCATTTTACTCCCCTTTTATACTTTTTTTATAATTCATAAAAATAAAAATCAAAACATTATAACATATCTTTTAAATTTTACAAGTTCTTTTTTAGAAATATTTTTTTATAAAAAAAAGGCCACCCCATTAAGGTAGCCCTTAGTTTTAATTTATTATCTTGAGAATATGTCAGCAATACGATATAGATCTAAAATATTATTTCTCTTAGTTCCTTCCCAAGCATAAGAAATAGGGTGAGCAACCAGATCTCCTCTCTCTATTCCTATCATAACTCCACCTTCACCAGCTTCTAGAGTTTCAACTGCTTTTACTGCCATTTGAGTAGCAAGCATTCTATCTCTTCCACTAGGAGTTCCTCCTCTTTGGATATGTCCTAAGATAACTGTTCTAACTTCTGTTGTAACTTTTTCTTTTAATTTCTTCTCAATATCAAATATATTTCCAACACCTTCAGCTACTAGAACGATATCATGTAACTTTCCTGTGTTTCTTCTTTGTTTGATTTGGAAAGCTAGCATTTCGATAGAGTTTTCTACTTCAGGAATAAGTATTCCATCTCCTCCACCACAAATACAAGAGTGAACTGCCAAGTCCCCTGCTCTTCTTCCCATTACTTCTACTAGTATTGTTCTTTCATGAGATGTAGCTGTATCTCTTAATTTAGATACTGCATCTAATATAGTATTTAAACAAGTATCAAAACCTATTGTAAAATCTGTTCCTATTATATCATTGTCAATAGTTCCTGGTAAACCTACTACTTTTATTCCGTGTTCTTTCGCTAATAGATCTGCTCCTCTATAAGAACCATCTCCACCTATAACTATAAGTCCTTCAATTCCTCTTCTTTTTAAATTTTCTGCAGCTATTGCTCTATATTTAGGATCTTTAAACTCTGGGCATCTAGCTGTAAGTAGTGCCGTTCCACCCTTCTCTATTATTCCAGATAAGAAACGACCGTCCATTAAAAATATCTCGTCCATTAACATTCCGTGATATCCTCTTCTTACTCCGTAAACTTCCATTCCTTTGTATTGTGCCATTTTTGCAGCTGCTCTTATAGCTGTGTTCATTCCTGGAGAGTCTCCTCCACTTGTAAGGATTGCTATTTTATGCATTATTTAACCTCCGAAAAAAATTTTATGATATGATAGTTTTAATTTTTTACTTTTTGTATTTTAGTTAAATTTCTGTAATTTCTCCATCTAATTTTTCCAAAAAGAAACCTATCTGTCTAAATTTATTATATCTTTTTTCCAATAAAGTATCTACATTTATTTTTTTTAATTCAGAAATTGATGAGAGAACGGCTTTTTTTAGGTTAATTTGTGCACATAAAATATCACGATGTGCTCCACCTACTGGCTCAGATATTATTTCATCAATTACTCCTAATTTTTTTAAATTTTGAGCTGAAATTTTTAAATTATTTGCAGCTTTTTCTGCAAGACTTCCATCTTTAAATAATATAGCTGCACATCCTTCTGGAGATATAACTGAATAGATAGAATGTTCTAGCATTAAAACTTTATCTGCTACTGCTAAAGCTAAAGCTCCACCACTTCCACCTTCTCCAATTACAACTGAAATTACAGGAACTGTTAATCCCATCATTTTCATAAGATTTCTGGCTATTGCCTCTCCTTGACCTCTCTCTTCTGCCTCGATTCCTGGAAATGCACCAGCTGTATCAACTAAGGTAAGAATTGGTATATTAAATCTTTGTCCTATTCTCATAAGTCTTAATGCTTTTCTATATCCTTCTGGATTTGCCATTCCAAAATTTCTACGAATTTTTTCATTTATATCCTTACCTTTTTGATGCCCTATTATTACAAATTTTTGACCTTCAATTTTACAAATTCCTCCAACAATAGCTGGGTCATCTCCATAAAGTCTATCTCCATGTAACTCTACAAAATCCTCTGTTATTCCTCTAATATAATCTAAAGTAGTAGGTCTATTTGGATGTCTCGCTATTGAAACTTTGTCCCAGTCTGTTAGCTTTGAATATATCTCTTTTATTTTTTCATTATATAATTCTTTTTGTTTTTCTATTTCTTCACTTAAATCAACTTCTTTTGATTTTGCAAAGGCTTCTAATTCTTTTATCTTATCTTCTATTTCTAAAAGTTCTTTTTCAAAATCCAATTTTCTTCCTCCTAATCTAAACTAAATTACTTAAAACTTTGGCGATTGTGTCTTTCATTTCTTCTCTTTTTGTTATTATATCAAGCATTCCATGTTTTAATAAAAATTCACTAGTTTGAAAACCTTTTGGAAGTTTTTGTTTAATAGTTTGTTCTATTACCCTTTGTCCTGCAAAACCAATTAAAGCTTTTGGCTCAGTTATTATTACATCCCCTAGCATAGCAAAAGATGCTGTAACTCCTCCTGTTGTTGGATTTACAGGTACTGAAATAAATGGAACTCCAGCTTCTTTTAAACGGTGAACTGCTGCTGATGTTTTCGCCATCTGCATAAGAGAAACTATTCCTTCATACATTCTAGCACCACCTGAACTTGAAACTACAACAGCTGGAATTCTTTTTTCTAATGCTCTCTCTAAAGCTCTTGTTATTTTTTCTCCCACAACAGAACCCATGCTTCCACCTAAAAAATCAAAATCCATAACCGCTATACTTACTTCTATTCCCTTTATTTTTCCTATTCCTGAAATAACTGCCTCATTAATTCCTGTTTTTTCTTTTGCTTTTGTTATTTTATTTTTATATCCTTCAAATTCTAAAAAATCCTTTGCTTGAAGATTTTCATCTTCTTCAAAAAATGTACCATCATCAATAAGTAAATTGATTCTTTCTCTTGCACTCATTCTGTAATAGTGATTACAGTTTGGACATCTGTATAAATTTCTACCAATATCTTTCTTTAAAATTATTTCTCCACACTCTGGACATTTTTCCCAAAGATCTGAAGCCTCTTCGGTTATTCCTGTACTTTTTTTATCTTCCTCAATCATTTTATCTTCATTAACTTCATCTTTTACAGTTAATGTAGCATATTTTTTCTTTCTTAGAGAAAAAAATCTCATTTTCTCCCTCCTTTTAAATTTCCCTTTTTAATTTTCAAAAACAAAAGTATAAAAATCAGTCCTAAAGTTCTATTTTATAAAATTTTTTTCAAAATTTCAATAATTATTTGCATTAATTTTTAATTTGCTATAAAATGATAATATAAATTTTTTATATAATTATCTATATTCTTAGATATAATTTTTCTTGTTTTTGTTTAAATTACACAAAAATAATATTATAATACCTTGGAGGGTGATACAATGAAAAAAGCAATGTTTATTCTTTTAGCAACAACTATGATAGGATGTTCTGGACTTCCTACTTTATCTACTCAAAATAAACAACCTTCTATGGCAGAGGAAAAAATAGCAAATACAGTAGATATCAATAGAGAAATCTATGGAATTGGAAAAGCTAGAATTTCATCAGCAGGACCTTTTGTTACAGAAGAAAGAGCTAGGGAGCAGGCTCTAAATGATTTAAAAGGAAAAATGAATCAAAAAATTGATATTTATTTTCAACAAGAATTATCTCTTGTAGATAGCTATTCAAAAAGAATTTATACTAGTTCATTAAAAGATTTAAGAGATTACACAGCTAACATTGCCCTTGGAAATGTTACTGAAAAAGCTTCTTTTGTTAACGATGGAATGTTATACATTATCGTTACAGCTTCTTTAGAAGATATCTTCAAACAATCTAAATACACTTTTGTAGAATATACTAGCGATTTAATAAAAAGATTAGAAACTGTAAAAGCTAATGTAAATGCTATGGAATATATAGCACCTATTGAAAATGTTAATGTTAACTCAGTACAATCTAGAGAGGAAAAAATGATTGAAGATGAAGAAGAACTACTTGTTAAATAAATTTAAATTTTTTCTTGTTGGTTCTCTACTATTACAAACAGCTTGTACTGGATTAAATAATAATTCTTTATCAAATAGCTCTTACAGGTTATCAAATATTACTTCTAGTGGTAATGGAGAAGTTGTTGATTTATTTTTTACAAAAGATAAAATCAAAAGAACTTTTTCTCTTTCTCATGGAAAAATTCATGGAATATATAAGGAATTTTATCTTTCTGGAAAATTAAAAGAAGAGATATGTTTTGTCAACGGAAAAAAATATGGTACTGCTAAAAAGTTCTATGAAGATGGTAATATTAAAATAGAAGGAAATTTCATTGAAAATTCTCCTTATGGCAAATTTCAATATTTTTATCCTAATGGAAATCTAGCTAAAATAGAAAACTATTCTTTGGGAATTCTTCAAGGAGAATACAAAGAATTTTATGAAAATGGTAATATTAAAATTTCTTTAAATTATATCAATGGATATAAAAATGGAGTTTATACTTCTTATTATGAGAATAAAAAAATAAAAGAGGTTGGAAATTATCTAAATGGTAAGAGAAATGGAATTTGGAAATCATATGATTCAAATGGTAAATTAATATTATCAGAAGATTATAAAGATAAGGGATTTATTAGACCTGAAGAAAGATAAAGTTTTAAGTAAAAAAAAGGTTCTTTTATAAAAGAGCCTTTTCTTTATTATTTATTTTCTAAAAAATATTTTTTTAATAATATATTCTTAATAAGATATAATAAAACAATTAAAATTATTCCTAAATTATATGAAAAATTTGAAATCTTTTCGAAATAAACTAATGAAGTTCCTATTTCTGGGAAGGGTACTGGATCTATTGGTATTCCATTTCTTAATGCAATTTCTCTTATATTTAATAAATATAAAATGGGAATTTCATTGCTAAAAAATTTACTTATCAACCCTGTTTTTATCTCTTTATTTTCTGTTCTATTCAATATTACATCTTTATTAATAATTATATTTGATGTCTTTCCTAATGATAAAATATTTCCTCCTATATTTACAAAAGCTTTTATTTTTTGTTCTCCATATTTTTTATAAAATTCATATCTTTCATCTATATTTTTTTCTACATTTTCATTATAGAAAAATTTTAAATTATATTTTTTATTTTTTTCCTTTATTTTTTCTTTAAGAGATATTTCAAACTCTTTTCCAATATCATCTATTCCTCCAAATGAGTATGCTATACTTTTATTTTTTATCAATCCTTTTTGATATAAATAATTTTCCATATCAAGATAATCAAACTCTTCTATATTACCTCCATAATTAGATGAACCTACTGTATTCACTATAATTCCTTTTAATTTTAAAGTATCTAAAGAAGATATTAAAGCAAGATTTAAAGCAGGAAAAGAACTAGACATATTAACCGCAACTACATCTCCTTCCTTTAGATTTAGATTTTTTAGCTTTTTAGTTATTAATGCAGAAAAATCAGGATTTATACTTGTTCTTTTAGCTTCTTCGTTTCCTAAAGTTGTTGAAATATTACTCCATTCTTTCCCCATTAATCCAGTTAAGTTTTTATCTATTTCTTCTTCTATTTTAATTTTTCTTCTTATTTTTTCCAATTTTATTTCATTTGTTAATCTCTTAAAATTTTCTGCAGACAATACCATCTCTTTATAATACTCATCTCTTATTTTTATTTTATTATTTTTCATTCCATACTGAATAAATATTAAAAAAATAGCACAAATTACAAGTATATACTCATCTTTCTTTTTTTTCATAAAAAATCTCCTATTTCATATATGATTTCAATTATCGATTTTATAAATATTGATACTATCATTAACAATGATAAACTTTTTATCATTCCGTTTCTTTCAATATCTCTTGCTAAAATAGCTGTAATCATTATTCCTATAATATTTCCACTTAAAAACTCTATCTGGTACTCTTCTAAGTAAAGATTAATTTTTCTAAAAAAAAGGCGAACTAAAAATCCTACAATAATATATACAGCAAATTTTCTTCTTCCATAAAGAATAGTTCTATCTGATATAATTCTAACTATTAAATATACTATAATTGCAGCTATTAATGTAATAATTACTTTTTGTGAATTCTCTAAGTAAAGTGCTAAATATGCTGGAACTATTAATCCCCCTGAAGATATTTCTGTTATTTCATAGAAAATTATAGTAATTACTATTCCTAAAATAATTATTTCATTATTCATCTATTATTTCTCCCTTCTCTTCCATAAAATTTATGATCTCCTTTCCATATCCACAAATATTACCTACAGCCATTATAAAGGTATCATTATCTAAGGTATCAAAATAATTATTATCTAATAAAATTTCTATCTTTTCTTTCAAAATTTTTTCTTTTATTAAATAATGATAAAATAATTTTTTATTTTCTCCAGATATTATTATTTTATCAAATTTTTTTTCATTTTTCTTTACAAATTCTATGTATTGTTCCCAACGACTAACTCTATCTTTCCTATTATTAACTAAAATAATTTTCTCATTATTAAAATAATTTCTTTTAGAAATTTTTTCTAAAATTATCTCACTTGAATTTGGATCATTAGCTGCTAAAGCATTTACTAGATAAATTTTTTTCCCTTTTAGATTTTTATAACACATTGTCTTTAAAACCCCTGGATCTTTATGATATCTTCTCATTCCTGAAAGAGCTTGTTCTTCCTCTATTCCCAAGTATTTACAAACATCCACAGCTATTGCTACATTTATTGCAAAATCAATTCTTTCATATTCTTTTTTTAATTTATTACATAAAAAAACTTTTGTATTTTTTATTTTTCCTTCTTCTTTAAAAAACTCAAAATAATTACTATCCCCTGTAAACAAAACTCCATTTATTGGTATAGTATTAGATAAAGATCTAGCTATTTCATTTAAACTATTTCCCATTTCATCTAAATGATCTTCTCTAACGTTTGTTATTATTGAAATATCAGATTTTAAAATTTTATTTTCACATATATATTGTAATTCAGGATTTACTGCCATACATTCTAGTACTAATATTTCACTTTCTTCTTTTACTGCCCATTTAATTGCCTTTATTTGTTCTTTTATATTTGCTTTCCCTTTTCTTAAAATTTCTTTTTCTCTTCCTTTTGTATCTATTATTCTAGGTGAAGTTCCAGTTATTTTAGTAAAAACTTTGTATCCTGCTTCTCTTAGACCAGCATCTATTAATCTTGAAACTGTTGATTTACCTCTTATTCCATTTATGTGAATCACATATTTTAATTTTTTTCTTCTTCTTTTGTTAAATAAATTTTCACAAAAAAGGTAACATAAATATATGCTTATTAAAATTAAAATAAATTTTTCCATAACTCTCCAATCAATATTTTTTTATATTATAATATTTTTTTAAAAAAACTGCTACAATCTTGAAAAATTTTGTAGCAGTTTTATTTTTTATTTAACTTCTCTCAAATAATTACCAATTCCATTTTCTAATAATTCTGCATATGTTGGTATATTTGTTACTATCATCTCTTTATCTGGTTCTGTCTCTCCTAATACAGTTATAAATTGTATTACTCCAGATAAATGTCTTCCTACTCTCTCTTCTAAAGGATGACCATTTTCATCATATGGAACATATAATCTACCTAATTTCGCTGCCTCAACATATCTTTGATCTTTACCCGTTAAAACTAAATCAGCATTTGTTTTCCCTCTTAATCTTCCTTGAGAAGCATTAGCTGATTCCATTAAAACTGCATATGTATTTGTATAATCTCCCAACTCTCTGTGTGTTAACCCTCTTAAACTCACAGGTGAAGGTTCTAAACTTATCGCTATATCTTCAAATTCCAAATTCATTGCTACTTGTGATGCTATTCCCATTGCTCTTTCATGAGATACAATTGCATTAATAACTGGGTACTCAGGAGATGCTTCATGTAAATCTATTGTCATATCTATATTATTTTTCTTTATTAATTCAGTTACAGCATATGCCATTTTTTCTGTATAAGTTCCATCTGCTCTTCCTGGATAAGCTCTATTTATATTTCTTGTCTCATTTCCTGATAAATTTTGTCCTGAAGCTGCATGAACATATACATCTGGATCTGGCCATTGATCTAAGGGATTTGTAGCTCTTGAACCAAATCTAAACCATCTCTCTCCAAATTTAGTTTTTATAGTATATCTTTGAGGGGATGCTTCTTGAGGATCATTGTGTGTTAATCCACTACCGTTAGTTCTTGGCAATACATATAAAGTTCCTTTTTCCACTTTTGCATTTTCTACTAACAATGTGGCTCCAACTAAAGCTGATGGCTCATTTCCATGAGTTCCTCCTAATACTAATACATTCCCCCCTGGTTCTTTTCCCTTAAAAATATAAACATCACTATCTCCTGAAGTTCCTTTTAATGAAGGTAAATAGTCACTTAATTTTTGAACAGATGTTACTCCTTCTCCTTTTACAATAGGCTCTGGTTCTCTCATTTTAAGAAATTCTTTTCCTGCTAAAAATGCAACTATTAAAGAGAGAAAAATTATAGTTATTCCTGTTGTTTTATTTCCTTTCATCTCAATTTTCCTCCTTATTTTATTTTTAGTATTCTTAAAAGTAATGGTATTATTACTAGTGCCGCATTTAATTGCTTAGATATACTTTTTTCTGTTAAAAGATTTAATATTACCAATATTAAAACATATAAAACTATTAATAAATATATATACATCATTATTTTATCCACCTCTTTTTATAAATTAAAATATGATAGTTCCTAATTTATTTGATAATAATATTATTACTATTGAATACACAATAATTATTATTCCTGGAATTAAAGATTTTTTTAAAACAGGTGTATAATTTTTCATTCCAACTATTTGGGCAGCAAAAATACCTGCTAAAGCTGTAGGTGGCATTAAATCTCCTAAAGCTGCTATAAAAGATATTGCAGATCCTGTTATAATTTGATTATAAGATAAAAATGCCATTAAAAATGGAACTCCTAAAACTGATGCTGCTCCAAAAGAAGATACTGCCCCAAATAAAGGTATTGTCACTGCCATTGCCACAAATAATAATCCTTCGGGAAGACTTAAACTATTAACTACTACATAACCTCTTACACCTGTTAAAGTCATTGTTTGAATAAACATTCCTACTCCCATAAGTATCCCTAAAACAGGTAAGCATTGATTTATAGCTTCTTTTGAAACTTTTATAAAATTAACTTTTTTTCCACTTATTAATCCTACAAAAGATCCTATAATAAATATTAACGGCATTCCCAACCCAAATATTCTCGGAAAAACTTTATCTACAATCATCAAAATAACAACAATTAATACTGGTATATACAGTTTAAATCCATACATCATTACTGAACTCTGATCTATTTCTTTTGCTATAGTTTCATAATTTATATTTTTTACATGCTTTAATCCTAAATACAATACAGAGAATATAGCGACAGGAATAGTTAATAAAAGTAATGGTATTGTAAATCCAACATATGGCATATCTATTCCACCACCTATAATCATTGCTGGCACATTAACTGGTGGAGCAATCATTCCACATATCCCACCAATAGCTATTATTGTTGCTGTTTCTACTATAGGAATACCTATCAACATTAAAATTGGTGCTACAATACTACCTGCTGTTAAAACAGAAGCTGTTGAAGAACCTGTTATCATTCCTGGAAACATTGAAATAAACATTAGCAGTACTAATAACAGTGCTGGTGATTTATGAAATTTTTTAAGAATTGAAGAACTTAAAGCATTTAAAGTTCCTATTTCTTGAATAACTTTCATAAAAATCATTGCTGTGGCTATAACTAATATAGTATCTATATATCCAAAACATCCCTCTATTAAATGTCTTACTGGTATTCCATTTCCTGATACAATCATTGCTGAAACAGATGATAAAACCATAGCTATACTTACTGGCAATTTTAATATAAAACAAGATGCCATAAAAATAATTACCATAATCAAAAATAATGTTAATTCTATTGACATACCTTTCCTCCTCGTAAAAAATTCCATTGTGTTTTTACTTTTAAAAAAATAACAATCTCAATTTATTATTGAAATTGTTATTTTTTTATTTTATTTATTCAAAAGCATTTTTTAATGGTTCTAATGCCTCTGTTATCTTTACAACTGTATCCATTGGAATATTTTTTTCTTTTGAAATTTTAGTAAAAGCACCGTCTTTATTTCCATCTTCAACAACAATTAAATAATCTACATTCGGTGCTGAAGCATACATAAATTTATCTGATAATTCTCCTCTTCTTGCAGATCCACCTATATGCATTCCTATTATTTTTATTCCTTTTGCTTTTGCTTCTTTTATTAATTTTTCTGTTCTAGCTAGTTCATCTTCTGCTTTTATTCCAGCAGCTCCCAGTCCTTTTGAACTTCCGCCTATTGCTAATATAAGTGTTTTTTCTCCTTTAATTCCTTCAGCAGTTACTGATTTATCAAAATTGGCATCTATTTGTCCTTTCTTTAATAGTGCTTTTACCATTTGAACATCTGCACTTTGCCCTATAGATGTTAATAATATTGGTTTTTCAAAATTTGCTGCTAAAGTTGTTATTGCTGATAATAAAAATGTTGATAATACTAATAATTTTTTCATTATTTTTTCCTCCTGATATTTTATTTTAAAATCCTAATGCTTTTCCATCTCTTCTTGGATCTGCTCCACCTTCTAATGTTCCATCTTCTCTATATAAAACTCCTTGTACTGATCCCATTCCTCTATCCCAATCTTCTGTTTTTATTACTTTGTGTCCCATTTTTTCTAGTTTTTTTACTGTTTTTTCTGATACTCTTGATTCTACATTAATAACATCTGAAGTATTGTCATAAAGTCTTGGTGCATTTATAGCATCCTGCATTCCCATACCATGATCTATTACTCTACTAATCACTTGAGAAACTGTACTTATTATTTTCGTTGCTCCTGGTGAACCTAATACCATAAATGGTTTTCCATCTTTAAGAATTATTGTTGGTGACATTGAACTAAGCGGTGTTTTTCCTGGAACAACTGAATTTGGATGATCTGAACCTGTTACAAAGTCATCCATTTGATTATTTAGTACAAATCCATATCCATCTACAACAACACTATTTCCAAATAATCCATTAACTGTTTTTGTTATAGAAACCATATTTCCTTCTTTATCCGCTATTGAATAATGTGTTGTATCTTCAGATTCATATTGCCATGGATCATGCGCTTTACTTGGTTTAGATTGTTTCATATCTATATATTTAGATACTTCTTTTGCATACTCTTTAGATACAAATCCCTTCATTGGTACAGGAATGTAATCACTATCTCCCATATATTTTGCTCTATCTGCATAAGCTAATTTATAAGCTTCTGAAAATAAATGTAGATACTCTGGAGAATTAACTTCCATTTTTCCTATATTGAAATTTTCCAATATATTTAGTATTTCAACTACTATTGCTCCACCAGAACTTGGAGATGGTGATGAAATTATTTCGTAACCTCTATAAGTTCCAACTATTGGTTTTCTTATGATTGGCTTATAATTTGCTAAATCTTCCATTGTAAATAAACCATCATATTTATTTAACGATTTTACTATAGCTTTTCCTATTTCTCCTTTATAGAAACCATCTTTTCCATTTTTTATAATTATCTCTAATGTTTTCGCCATATCTGGATTTTTTAATTTTTCACCAACTTCATATGGAAATCCCTCATTTAAAAATATTTTCCCTGTTTCTGGATATTTTTCCATCATGTCAAATTGATTTTTCATATCTCCTGATAAAGTTGGTGTAACATAAAATCCATTTCTTGCTAAATTAACAGAAGGTCTTATAACCTCCTCTCTTGACATTGTTCCATAATTTTCAAGTGCATATAAAAGTCCTGCAACTTCTCCAGGTATTCCAGCAGCTTTTCCTCCTTCTTTTTTTTGATTACCAATTACTTTTCCATTTTTATCTACTTTCCACATTTCTGCTGTAGCTTTTTTAGGAGCTCTTTCTCTAAAATCTATAAATATAGTTTCACCTGTTTTAGCAATTCTAATTGTCATAAATCCTCCTCCACCTAATCCTGATGAATTTGGTTCACACACACCTAAAGCAAATCCTGCTGCAACTGCAGCATCTATTGCATTTCCCCCTTTTTTTATTATATCTAAACCTATCTTACTAGCTTCAAATTTGCTTGTAGAAACTATTCCTACTTTACCATATGCTCCTCTATCTGTTCTTATCATTTCTCCTTTTTCATCAAATGGTTTCCATTCATTTACTTCTTTAACTACTATATCTTGTTCCTTACTCATTTGTCTATTAGAGTATGAGCTACATGCTGTTAAAGTCATTGCAAAAGAAGCTATTACTGCTGCGAAAAAAAGTCTTTTTTTCATTTTTATCCCCCTTTTTTATATTTTTGTTTATTTTTTATTTATAAAGATTTATTTTAATATTATTTGTTCTCTTATAAAGGAGTATACTACTTTTTATGTTTTATATCATCATTTTCTTTTTTTTCTCTTTTTTCTCTTTTTTCTCTAAAAATAAAATTAAATTTTTGCAATCTCTAAACTTTTTAGATATAATAATACTAATTATAATAATATTTAAATTTTTATTCTGCTGGGGATCTTTATGATGAAAAATATATCTTTTTTTAATTTAAAATTTAATACTAAAGAATTCTTTTTGGGAAGTTCTATGGTTTTATTTAGTATTCTTCTTCCTAATTTTTTATTGCCTTATATTTTTACTACTTATGAATTTTTTAATAAAATTATAGATCTTTGGAGTGTAGAGTATTTAATTTACTCTGCTTTTTACTTAGTTTTTTTTAATACCCTTACTTTATTCCCTATTTTTTTGTCAGTTTTTTTATTAATGGACTCTGTTGAGATAAAATTTTATAATAAACAAAAGTTCGTTTTGAAAATTTTATTTGGTTTTTTATTAATTCAAATTATTTATTTTTTAGTTTATAAAGTTTATTATGATATGAATTACTATTTTGGAAAAGTAGCCATACTTGAAATGATTTATATCGTTATTCACTCAAATCAAAAGTTTAAAAGTATTTCTCTTTCAAAGAGAAATTTTGTACTTTTTTTTATATTTATAGGAATTCAATGGTTAGAGATAACTAAATATTTTTCTATTTTAGATTTTAAAAATACCAGTGAAATTTTTTTTGATTTAAAAGCAATAGCTGAGCTTTTAGAAGCATCTTTTTTACTTGATTTTATTGGTTTTAGTTTATTTTTTATTTTTTTTATTTTTTCAATTTCTTTACTTCTTTTATTTTTAGATCAAGAAAAGGAAAAAAATATTTATGAAAAAGAAAAAAGAATTAATCAAGCTCTCTCTGATTTAGCTATACAAGAAACTGAAAATAGATATTTTAAAGAAATACAATATCTTGTTCACGATTTAAAAACTCCTTTATTTTCAATAAGCACTCTTATTGAAATTCTTGAATTAGAAGAAAAAAATATAAGAAAATTAAATTATTTTAAAAGAATTGAAGATTCTCTAACTAGATGTAATGTTATGATTTCAGAAATATTAAATGATTCTAATAAAAATAATTTATTTCTTGATAATGTTTTTAATTTTATTTTTTCCTATCTTTCTACTCATAATTCTATAAATTATTTAAAGTTCTATAATTTTTCTCCAAAAATAAAATTAAAAATAAATCAAATTCTTTTTTCTCGTGCTATTATTAATTTAATATTAAATTCTTATGATGCTATTTCGAATAAAAAAAATGGTATTATTAATGTAATAATAAAGTATTACTTTTCAAAAATTTTAATAATTATTGAAGATAATGGAATTGGTATTGATCAATTTCAATTAAAAAACATTTTTAATAGAGGCTATTCTAGTAAAAATTCATCTGGAATAGGTTTAAATTTTGTAAAAACTGTCATAGATGAACATAAAGGAAAAATTTTTGTAATAAGTCAAAAAAATAAAGGTACAAAGTTTTTTGTTATTTTAGGAAAGGAGTGTATCAACTATGAAAAATAAAATTTTAATTATAGATGACTCTCAAGAAATTCTTTTTGCTATTTCTGAATTTTTTAAAATAAAAAATTGGGAAACTTTAACAGCACATAATATTGAAGAAAGTTTAAAATTAATTACTGATGATAGTAACATTGATATCATCATCATTGACTATCATTTGCCATATATTAATGGTATTTTAGGAGTGAAATTAATTAGAAAAATTAATAAAGAAATTCCTATTATAGCATTAACTATTGAAGGTGAGGAATCTGTTGCTAATCAATTCTTTTTAGCTGGAGCAAATGATTTTGCAATAAAGCCTATAAAAGTTTTAGATCTATATTCTAGGGTCAATGTACATTTAAAATCAAATAAAAAAATTAAAATTCCATTAAATACTGAATATAAAAAAGGAATTAATCAGAATACTATACTTCTTATTAAAGAACAACTTGAAAAAATTAATAATTATATTACCATAGAAGAAATTTCTCTCTTAACTGGCTTAGCTCCAAAAACTATAAATAGATATATGAACTATTTAGTAGAATGTAATAAAATAAATATGAAAATTATTTATGGAAAAATTGGGCGCCCTAAAAATAAATATCTATGGAATAAAAAAATCTAGGAGTTTTGCTCCTAGATTTTTTATTTCTATTATAATTCTGTATAATATAAATTTTCTGTTGGGAATACCATATCACAAGTAACATCTATTCCTAATTTTCTTAAAAGTTGCTCATCTGTTTTTCCTAAAATAATAGTAGAGTGAGCTTGAGATCCTTTTAATTTTCCTAATTGATCTATTGCTTTTTTAGCTCTTTCATCTGTTAAAGCACAAATACTTAAAGCTATCAATACCTCTTCACAGTTAAGTGTAGGTTTCTTTCTTCCAAAATTATTAATTTTTAAATTCATTATAGGTTCAAGAGTTTCTTGAGCTAATAAATGTATCCCATCTTCAATACCAGCTAAATACTTTACTGCATTTAGAAGAGCTGAAGCTGAGGCACACATTGTATTAGATCCTTTTCCTGTTATAATTGTTTCATCATCTAATTGTATAGCCACTGCTGAAGCCATTGACTTCTCATTTACATCTTTATTTGCTCTTTTAATTTTTTCTAGACGCTTTCTAGCTGCTACTAAAACTGCTCTATCTTCCTCTTTTAATTGTAAACCTTCCATTATCATTCTAGCTCTTTGGAAAGTTTCTTGATCGATATATCCTTTTTTATATTCACAACCTGAATTTAGATATCTTCTTATAACTTCTTGTTCAGATGCATGTCTTACAACATCATCATCAATTATTCCATATCCAACTCTGTTAACTCCCATGTCAGTTGGTGACTTGTACTCTGATGGATTTCCTGTAATTCTTTCAATTATTCTTTTTAATACTGGAAATGCTTCTACGTCTCTATTATAGTTAACTGCCATTTTTCCATAAGCTTCTAAATGGAATGGATCAATCATATTAACATCTTTTAAATCAACAGTTGCTGCTTCGTAAGCAATATTTAAAGGATGTTTTAAAGGTACATTCCAAACTGGGAAAGTTTCAAATTTTGAATATCCAGCTTTTATTCCTTTTTTTCCTTCATGGTAAAGTTGGTTTAAACAAGTAGCTAATTTTCCACTTCCAGGTCCTGGAGCTGTTACAACAACAATTGGTTTAGTTGTTTCTATGTAAGGATTTTTTCCATATCCCTCTTCACTAACTATTGTATCAACATCTGTTGGATAACCTTTAGTTGTTCTGTGTCTATAAACTTTTATTCCTCTATGCTCAAGTTTATTTATAAATACTTTAGTAGCTGGTTGATCTTCAAATCTTGTTATTACAACACTATTTACTTCTAGGTCATAATCTCTTAAATCATCTATAAGTTTTAGTACATCCATATCATATGTTATACCAAAATCTCCTCTGATTTTATTTCTTTCTATATCTCCTGCATATACACATATTATAACTTCAACTTTTTCTTTTAACTTATGCAACAATTTTATTTTTGCATTTTCGTCAAATCCAGGTAAAACCCTTTTAGCATGTAGATCGAAAAAAAGTTTTCCACCAAACTCCAAATATAACTTATCATAATTATTTACTCTTTCCAAAATAAACTTAGATTGTTCTTCAAGGTATTTATTGTGGTCAAATCCTATTTTCATAAATATCTCCTTATAATAAAATTTTCAACTACATATTGTAACACATTTTCTATAATTTTTCCAATGATTATTATCATTTTATGAAAATACTAGATTTTTTCTATTTTAATTAAAGCTCTTTTTCCGCTAATTTGCTCTTTTTCTTCATACGATTTCCATATTTTCTTTTTTTAGGTTTTTCTTGAGTTTTCTTTTCCTCTTGTGATTTTTTTATATTTATTCCCTTTTTTATTTTTGTTTTTTCTTTCATAACAGAAAACCCAAAATTTCCCAAAACTTTTTTTGACATAGGAAAATATTCCCCATGGCAATAGTTTATTAAGTTAGCTTCTTCAAAATGAATTTTTCCATTTTCATCTAAAAGATTTTCATCTATATGAGAAGTTAAAACTTCTGCTAAAAATAAATCATGCGTTCCCAATGGAATTATATTTTTTACACGACATTCTATATTTATTGGACACTCTTGTATATAAGATGATCCTACCTTTTCTCCTGGAACCATTGTAAATTCCATCTCTTTTATTTTATCAACTGTTCTCCCTGAACGAACCCCACAATAATCAACCTTTTTTGTAAGTTCTACTGTTGGAAGATTTACAGTAAATTCCATACTCTCTTTTATATAATCATAAGACAATCTTTCAGGCCTTATTGATATAGAGAGCATTGGAGGTTTTGTACATATTGTTCCTGTCCAAGCAACTGTAAAAACATTCTCTTTTCCCTCTGAATTTTTACTTGTGATTAAAACTACCGGAACTGGATTTAATACAACACTTCCTTTAAAATCTATTTTTTTCATAAAACTCCTCTATTAAAAATTTTCTAAATTAATTTTTTCCTTTTCTAAAAATTTTTCTTTTGTCATATTGTAAATATTATCTATAATTTTTACTCTTAGACTACCATTTCCTTCTGACACCAAAAGATTTTCTTCTGCTATCTCTCCAGCTATTCCCATTGAAGTAACTCCAACAGTTCCAGCCACCATATAATCATCTAAACTTCCACAAGCACAACCGATCAATGAAGCAGTCATACAACCTGTTCCTGTAACTTTTCCCATTATTGCAGTTCCATTTTGTATACTAGCTACTCTTTCTCCATCAGTTACAATATCTTCTTTTCCTGTTATTGCAATAACTGTATTTAATTTTTTTGCCAATTCTTTTCCAATTTCTTTAGCATTATCTTCTTTCTCTACTGAGTCTACCCCTCTATTTGAAGATATTTTCATTCCTGCAATAGTTTTAATTTCTGCTAAGTTTCCTTTTATAACAGCAAAATGAACCTCTTTTATTAGGCTTTCAATTAAATTTTTTCTCATAGTACTTGCTCCAGCCCCAACTGGATCTAAAACTACTGGCACATTTAATCTATTAGCTATTCTTCCAGCTTCTACTACCATATCTCTCATATTTTTTTCCATTGTCCCTATATTTATTACAAGAGCTGATGTAAAAGATAAGATTTCCTCTAGTTCCTCTTTACAAAAAGACATTAAAGGAGATCCTCCCATAGCTAAAGTTATATTTGCACAATCATTTATAGTAACTGTATTTGTTATATGAAAAACAAGAGGATTTTTTTCCCTTATTTTTTCTAATGCATTACCTAATACTTCTTTTGACATTTTTGCCTCCTAAGAATTTACGTATTTTTTTAAATTTTTTGTAGCTTCAAAAATATCTTCATTTCCTAAAATTTCAGAAATAACTGCTACCCCATTAACACCAGTTTTCATTACATCAGAAATATTATCTAGATGTATTCCACCTATTGCAACATTTGGTATTGAAATACTATCAACTATTTTTTTTAAATTTTCAAGACCAATTGGAACATTTATATCCTTTTTACTTCCAGTGAAAAATATAGCTCCTATTCCTAAATAATCAGCTCCATCTCTTTGAGCTTTTAAAGCTTCCTCTATATTACTAACTGAAACACCTATTATTTTATTATCTCCTAATTCTTTTCTAGCTTCAGTTAACTCCTCATCACTTTGTCCTATATGAACTCCATCAGCATCAACAAGTTTAGCAACTTTTACATTATCATTTATTATTAAAGGAACTTTATATTTATCAGTTATTTCCTTTAATTTTTTGGCTATTTCTAAAAATTTTTCATCATCTATATTTTTTTCTCTAAGTTGAACAAGTGTTACTCCACCAAGAATACTTTCCTCTACTGATTTATATAGATCTCTATCTCCTAAAATTCCTCTATCTGTTACCAAATATACAGAATAATCAATATTTTTTTTATTCATAATTCATTCCTGCTTTTTTATAAAGATCTACAAAATGCCCTACTGGTCCTACTCCGTGTCCAATAGCAAATGAATTTTTAATAGCTTCTGTTATGTATTCTTTTCCTAATCTTACAGCTTCTTCTATAGAATTTCCTTTAGCTATAAGAGATGCTATTGATGAAGAAAGTGTACAACCTGTTCCATGAGTATTTATAGTATCAATTCTTACACCTGGATATTTTACTACTTCTCCATTTTCAAGAAGAAGAATATCAGTACAATTATCCTCTCTATGTCCACCTTTTACTAAAACATTTTTAGCTCCTAAAGCTTGTATTTTTTTAGCAGCTTCTACCATTTCCTCCTCATTAGTTATTGTCATATCTGCTAAAATTTCTGCTTCAGGAATATTAGGAGTTACTAATGTTCCTACACTTATAAATTTTTTCAAAGCTTCAATAGCCTCATCTTTTAATAATTTATATTTGCTTTTAGATACCATTACAGGATCTATAACAACATTTTTAGCATTATATTTTTTTAATGTCTTTCCTATTGTATTTATAATTTCAGTGCTAGAAAGCATTCCAACCTTAACAGCATCTACTTCTATATCATCAAAAATTGCCTCTATTTGTTTTTCTATTATTTCATTTGAAATTTCTTGTACTCCAAAAACTCCCATTGTATTTTGTACAGTTACTGCTGTGATAGCACTCATCCCATAAACTCCTAAAGCACTCATTGCTTTTAAGTCAGCTTGTATTCCTGCTCCCCCACAAGTATCAGACCCTGCAATTGTTAAAACTTTTTTCATCGACTCAATCCTCCTATTATTTTATTCTCCATATTACCATTACTTTATCTTTCATTTGTAAATCATCTGGTTGAATATTCATATTACCATTAATCTGATACAATTTTACACCTCTTCCTAATGGTTCTACTTCTTTACCATCACCTTTTGAAATATATTCAATTTCTTGAATCTCTGCAATATCAAAATTTCCAGCCTTAGCTAAAATTTTTGCTTTTTCTTGAGCATTTTCAAAAGCTCCAACCATCAATTTATTCTTTATATCCTTATCATTTTTTAATTTATACATTAAAGCTACATCTACATTTTCAATTTTTAAGTTATTAAATACTTTTAAAACTTCCCCAGCTTTTTTATCTTTTATGTCAAGATCCACATAAATTTTATGAGTATATCTATAACCTAAAAATTTATTTTCATAATTCCCATTTTCATTTTTTACATTTTCATAATAACTATCAATATTAAAATAAGTAGTTTTTATTTGATCTTTTTTTATTCCCTTATCCTTTAGTTTATTTTGAATAAAATTTAAAGTTTTCTCTGAAGATTTTACAGCTTCTTCATAAGTTGGTTTTATTTCTGAAAAACTTATTTTTATCTCCAAAGTATCTGGTGCTACATTTAAAATACTTTCACCTATAACTTTTATACTTCTATTTCCCTCTTCCTTTCCAAAAGAATATGTTAAACTTCCTATGATTAACATTAAAATGCAGATTATTTTTTTCATAATCTTCCTCCTTAAATT
>NZ_JARHZE010000039.1 GCF_029258315.1 Fusobacterium sp.
TCTAATACTCCTTGATAGAAAAATCCAGTATATTCAGAAATTCTTGCAGCCTGTTGCATATTATGGGTTACAATAACGATACTGTATTCTTTTTCAAGTTGTCTTATAAGTTCCTCAATTTTAGAAGTAGATATTGGATCAAGAGCAGAAGTAGGCTCGTCCATTAGAAGTATCTCAGGTTTTATAGATATAGCTCTTGCAATACAAAGTCTTTGCTGTTGTCCCCCTGAAAGTCTAAGGGCTGACTCATGAAGTTTATCTTTTACTTCGTCCCAAAGAGCAACAGATCTAAGAGATGACTCAACAATCTCATCAAGTTTCTTTTTATCTTTTTCACCGTGAAGAATAGGAGCAAAAGTTATATTGTCATAGATACTTTTAGGAAATGGATTTGGTTTTTGGAAAACCATCCCAACTTTTTTTCTAAGTTCTGTCACATCAAAATTTTCATCAAGAATATTCTGGTTGTCGAAAAGAACTTCTCCCTCATATCTAGTACCAGAGATTAAATCGTTCATTCTGTTAAGAGATCTTAAGAAAGTAGACTTTCCACAACCAGATGGGCCTATCAGGGCAGTTACTTTATTTTTAGGGATTGAGATATTTATATTTTTTAGAGCTTTAAAATCCCCATAGTAAAAATTAAAATTTTTAACATCAATTCTAATATTTTCCATTTTTTTTAAATTCACCTCTATATATTAATGTTTATTTTTAAATCTATTTCTAACAAAAGCACCGATAAGATTAAATCCTATGGTAATAACAACAAGTACAAGTAAAGTTCCATACATATTTTCTATTGGCATATTAGGAACTTGAGTTGAGATAACATATAAGTGGTATGGTAGAGCCATTACCTGATCAAATATCCCTGATGGTAAAAATGGGAAGTAGAAAGCAGCAGCAGTAAACATTATTGGTGCTGTTTCTCCAGCGGCTCTTGACACACTTAGGATTATTCCAGTAAGTATCCCCGGAGATGCAGCAGGAAGAACAACCTTATAAATTGTTTCCCATTTAGTAGCTCCAAGGGCTAGAGATGCCTCTCTTAAAGTGTTTGGTACACTAAGTAGAGCCTCTCTCACTGCTGTTATAATTACAGGTAGACACATTATCCCAAGAGTCAAAGATCCAGAAAGGATAGATGATCCAAAATTAAGAAATATAACAAACAGTGCCATTCCAAAAAGTCCATAGATTATACTAGGAATCCCCGCAAGATTTATAATCGTAAGATTTATAAATCTTGTAAGTGGAGTTTCCTTAGCATACTCAACTAGATAAACCCCAGTAAAAATTCCAAAGGGAACAGAGAATAAAATAGTTCCAATAGTAAGATAGATACTTCCAATTATAGCTGGAAATATTCCTCCACTTCTCATACCATCAGAGGGCATAGAGAAAAGAAAATCAAAATTTATCCCCATAAGCCCTTTGAAAAGTATGAAAGCCAAAATAATAAATACTGGTAAAATTGTAAAAAGTCCAATTAAGAAAATTATATTTTTAAATAATTTATCTCCATTTTTTTTAATAATTATCATAATATACCACCTTTAATTTTTTAAATTACGAGCCTTTGTTACATAGTGATCAGCTATTGTGTTTGTTATAAAACTTATAAGAAAAAGTATTATACCAATAGCGAATAGAGCGTAGTAATGTGTGCTACCTTGAACAACCTCTCCCATTTCAGCAGCTATGGTTGCTGTCATAGTTCTTACAGGAGAGAGAGGGGATGTTGCTAGGATAGGAGCATTTCCTGTTACCATTAAAACTGTTAAAGTTTCTCCGATAATTCTTCCAAATCCTAGCATTATCCCTGCAAAAATTCCCGGAAAAGCAGCGGGAAGAAGAACATTAAATATAGTTTCAGCTTTTGTAGATCCAAGGGCTAGAGATGCCTCTTTATATGATGGATCAAGAGCATTAAGGGCGTCCTCTGTCATTGTTACAATAGTAGGAAGAGCCATAAAAGCCAACATTATTGATCCAGTAAAAGCTGTAAGTCCACTGTTTAATCCAAAAAGATTTTTTATTGGACCAGATAGGATATATAATCCAATAAATCCAAGTACAACAGATGGTATTGCTGACATAATTTCTATTAATATCTTCATATTATTTTTTATTTTCGGTGGAGCATACTCAAATATATATACAGCTGTTAATATCCCAAGGGGAACAGCGATTATAATTGCTACAATAGTAACCCAGAAAGAACCTACTAATAAAGGAAGAAGTCCATAGATCTCCGAAAGAGATATCCACTTCAATCCAAAGATAAAATCTTTAAAACTTGAGTGTTTAAAGAATTGTATTCCATTTAAAAAGATAAATAGGAACATAGTGAAAATAATTACAATATTTAGAATACCAGTTCCAAAAAGAAATTTTTTAACTGACAGGTCTAAAAATTTCCTAGTGTTTTTCATAAAACCTTTCACCTCATTTTAATATTTAATTTTATATGACAGGACTATTATAGTTTATCTAAGTGAAATAAAAGTAAATCCTATGTAAAAAAAATGTAAAAAAATTTTTACATAATTTTTACAAAAGATTAATTAATTTTTAACAAGAAAATATTAATATACTTTTGAAAAAAGAAAATTTTAAAAATATGGAGGTATTTTATGAAAAAATTATTTTTAGCAGGACTTTTAGTAGTGGGAACTTTATTAACAGGTTGTGGACAAGAAAAATCAACAGTTGTACAAGTGAAAGGATCTGATACTATACTAAATGTAACTCAAGGGATAGCAGAAAATTTTATGGAAAAAAATCCAAAGGCTAAAATTGCAGTAACTGGTGGAGGTTCTGGAGTAGGAATATCATCTTTATTAAATAAAACAACAGATATAGCTATGGCATCAAGATCAATGAAACAATCAGAGATAGATAAGGCTCGTGAATTGGGAATAGGTATAGAAGAGGTAGTTTTAGGATTTGATGGAATTACTCTTATAGTTAATAATGACAACCCAGTGAAAGATTTAGACTCTGTAACTTTAGGAAAAATATTTAGAGGAGAGATAACTAACTGGAAAGAGGTTGGAGGAGAGGACGCTAAGATAGTGGCTCTTTCAAGAGATTCATCTTCAGGTACTCACGAATTTTTTAAAGAGCATATTATAAGAGGTGGAGAAAAAAATAATCTAGAATATGGGGCTGAAACTTTATATATGCCATCAAATGAGGCTATAAAACAAGAGGTAAAATCAAATAAATATGCAATAGGATATATAGGAATGGGATATATGGACAATACAGTTCACTCATTATCAGTTGACGGAGTAACTCCATCAAAAGAAAATGTAGCAAATAAAACTTATCCAATAGCTAGAGAGGTTTATTGGTATGCTCCAAGTGAGAGAGAGGGAGTTATAAAAGAGCTAGTTGATTTTGCTATATCTGAAAATGGACAAGAGATAGTAGAAAAAGAAGGATTTATAAAAAGATAATTTCAATCAAATATAAAAAATAGCTAACTCATTTAAATTAAAAAAAAATTTAGATGAGTTAGTTTTGTGTTATAATATAAAAAAAGCAAAAAGGTGATAGGATTGAAAATTTTAGTAGTAGAAGATGATTTAGAAATTCGTGAGTTGATTGGTTACTTTTTAGAAAAAGAGAGTTATATAGTTGATAAAGTTGATAACGGTCTAGATGCTTTAAAAATATTGAAAAAAAATAAGCATGATGCAATAGTTTTAGATCTTATGATACCGGGACTTGATGGAAAAAATTTAGCTAAGATAGTAAAAACTTTGCCTGAGGAGTATGGAACACCAAAAATCATAATGGTAACAGCCAAGACAGAGATAGAGGATGTACTTGAAGGGTTAGAGATAGGTGCAGATGATTATTTAAGAAAACCTTTTGATCCAAGAGAGCTAGTTCTAAGAATAAAAAAATTAATATCCTCAGAGAGAAGAGAGGATAAGGTTGAAAAAGAGGATAATTATAAGTTTGAGGATATTATAATAGATAATAGTAAACATATGGTTACTTATAAAGGGAATGAGATAGAGTTCTCTAAAAAGGAGTATGATTTATTAAGTCTTTTAATTAGAAATAAAGGTTTAGTTGTTACAAGAGATAAAATTTTAGACGAGGTTTGGAGTAGCAGTTATTATACAGGGGATAGAACAGTTGATGTATATATCTCAAAATTAAGAGATAAATTGCCTATCTTAGCAGACTACATCCATACTGTAAAAGGAGTGGGGTATAAATTAAAAGAAAAGAAATAATAGCTGGGATAATAATATTAGTTTGTGAAATTTTATTTGTTGTATTAAATACTCTTATGCTTTCAAGTCTTTACAAAGAGAGGGAAAAAAATATTTTAAAAGAGGATACCTTGCTTGTAAAAATAGTTGCTCAAGGAAAAAGATTTGATGAGTATGAAGAGATTTTTAAGGATACACAACTAAGATTTACTATAATTGATTATGAAGGAAAAGTTTATTTTGATTCTCTACAAAAAAATGAAAAAATTATGGAAAACCATTCCCATAGAAAAGAGATAATATCAGCCATAAAAGAGGAAAGTGGTTTTGATATAAGAGAGAGTAAAACTTTAGGAAAATATTATGCTTACTATGCTGTAAAATTTGATAATGGTTCAGATAAAAAGTACATAATAAGAACTTCAGAAGAGTATACTCATAAAAGAGAACAGATACAAATATTTGCAGGGATATTGATTTTTTTCTTTATCTTTTTAAATTCTGTAAGTTATTTTTTCTATATAAATTATCTTAAAAGAGATCTTCAGAATAAAATAAAACTTATGAAAAACTTCCTTGAAAGTGGGGAGATTGAAAGAAAACTTTCATCTGGAAAGGAAGAGAGATGGATATATGAGTTTTGGGAAGTTTTAAAGAATTGGCAACAAAATAATTTGGATAATATTTCTAAACTTGATTCAGAGAAAAAAGTTTTGGATATGGTTATATCTTCAGTAGATGCCTTTGTAGTTCTTTTAGATAAAAATGGAAATATAATTTTAAAAAACAACTCTTTAAACCATCTTCTGTTGCTAGAGAGCAAAAAATATAACGAAAGTTTTAAATATATTGAGATAATTTCGTTTATAAAAAAGGGGCTTTCTAGTAAAAAAGATATTCGTCAAGAGATATATATAAATGGAATAAAGGAATATTTTTTAGTCAATATAAAATATATAAAGAAAAATGATCAATTTTTAGTAACCATTAAGGATATAACAAATACAAGGAGAGCTGTTGAGATTCAAAAGGATTTTATAAGCAATGTAAGCCATGAATTAAAGACACCTCTTACAAATATAAAGGGTTATCTAATAGCTTTAGAAGATGCTCCAAAATCTCTAAGACTTAATTTTTTAAACATTATAAATAACAATGTAACAAAGTTAGAGGGGATAGTTATAGACTTTTTAAATATTTCAAAAATAGAAAGCTCGAAGATTTTGCAGATTATACCTGTGGAAAAATCTGAGATTGAAAAACAACTTTATGATTCTTTAGAGGGGATAATAAATAAAAAAGGTGCTAAGATTAATTTTCAATGGACACTTTTAAATAAAGATGAGGTTATAAATACCGATAAAGAAAAATTGATGATGATATTAAAAAATATTGTTGAAAATGGAATTTTTTATAATAATAAAGAGGTTCCAGAGATATTTTTAAAGATAGAAGAGGGAAAGGATAGATATTCTTTTGAGATTAAAGATAATGGAATAGGTATCCCAATGGATAAGGTTAAAAAAGTTTTTGAGAGATTTTATCGGGTTGATGAGTCAAG
>NZ_JARHZE010000052.1 GCF_029258315.1 Fusobacterium sp.
AGGTAAAACAATGGATATATTTTTAGATAAGAAAGAATTCACAGGAAATATATTTAAAAAAATTGAAAATATACAATTATTTTTAGAAAATCACTTAAATTTAAGTAGCCAATTTGAAAAATTTCAAAGAAAAGATATTTTAGAAATTCCTATGCTTGCTTTGAGAGAAGGAATTATAAATGCTATTGTTCATAGAGATTATTCAAACCAAGGAAGAGATATTAAAATAGGAATATATGATGATGTAGTAGAAATAATATCTCCTGGAGGACTTCCAAGTACCCTAACTATTGAACAAATCTATTCCGGTAGATCAGAAATAAGAAATAGAGTTTTAGCAAGAATTTTTAAAGAATTTAATTTTATTGAAAAATGGGGCAGTGGTATAAATAGAATGATAAATCTTTGTAAAAATGTTAATTTAAAAGCTCCTGAAATAAGAGAAACTGGAGATTCTATAATATTAACTTTTTACAGAGCTGTGCCGGATAGTGCCGGATTGGTGCCGGATAGTGCCGGATTGGTGCCGGATAGTACCAGATTAAATAATTTATCTGAAACAGAAGAAAAAGTATTTAATTTAATTTCAGATAAAACAACTAGAAAAGATATTCAAGAAGTTTTATCATTTAGTGAAAGGACAATAAGAAAAGTATTAAACACTTTACAAGAAAAAGGGTTAGTTGAAAAAATTGGAAAAGGACCAGCAACTTATTATAAGAAAAAATAAATATAAAAACTTGGCAATAGAAATGTTAAAAAAATTAATTGAAGGTAAGATACATTATTTAAGTAGAAAAAATATTACTCTTTCAGAAAAGTTTTCGGAAAGATTAAAGAAAGCAATGAATTCATATAAAAATAAAGCTCTTACAAATTTTGAGATAATGGAAGGACTTATGAAAATGGTAAAAGAATATATAGAGTCATAAAATAAAGGAAAAAATTTGGGATTAACAGAAGATGAACTAACTTTCTATGATGCAATTACCAAAGATGAAAATATTTTTAAAGTTGATGGTATGAGTGATAAGAAATTAATAGAAATAGTAAAAGATTTATCAGATACAATAAGAAAAAATATTTCTATAGATTGGTACAATAAAGAAAGTGTTCAAGCTCAAATGAGGAAATCTATTAGAAACACGGATATCCGCCTGAATATACAGAAGATGCTACAGAATTAGTTTTAATACAAGCAAAAAATATATGTAAAGATATGGAAGTATTATAAAAATAATGTATTATTAAAAGTCCAAGTAGACTATCTATTTGGATTTTTTCTTATAATTTCTTTATTAAATAAAAAAAGAGTTGATAAAATATCTACTCTTTTACTAATCCAATATATCAATTTATAAAACCTTACGGGTAAACGTGGTGCCTAGAGCGGGACTCGAACCCGCAAGGTATTGCTACCGGCAGATTTTGAGTCTGCTACGTTTACCAATTTCGTCATCCAGGCTTAAATGCCTCTCTATAATACTACATTTTTACTAAATTGTCAATAAAAATTTTTAATTAATCTTTAAAATTTGTTTAAAGTATTGTATAATATTATAATAAAGAAAATAGGAGGAAAATTATGAGGTTAAAAGTTACTAACTGTGAAAAGAATAATGAAAATTATTCCGTTGAAGTTTTATATTTAGATGAAAATCCTATAAAATTTTATCCTGATGGAAAAGGTGGACAGTTAGGAGATAGAGGAACTATAAATAATATTAGAGTTTTATCTGTTCTTTCTGATAAAATCATAGTAGGTAATTATATCGAAGTTGGTGAATATGATTATGAGATTGACTTTAAAAGAAGAGAGGATATAGCAGTACAACATACAGCTGAACATCTTTTTTCTGGAATAGCCAAAAAATATTTTGGTTTTAGTAATGTTGGATTTAGAATGGCTGAAGATTTTACTACTGTTGATTTGGATAGTGATACTATTTCTAGTGAAACTTTAGAAGATATAGTTGCTAAAACAAATGAAGTTATTGGGATTGGAGCTAAAATTTTAGAAAAAAATATTTCTATTGAAGAGGCTAAACAACTTTCTTTAAGAAAACCTATAAGTGAAAAAATAAAAGATGGTTTAGTTAGAATAGTAGAGATAGAAAATTATGACTCTTGTGCTTGTGCTGGTTTTCATGTTAAAGACATCAAAGATATTCGTCTTTTAAAGCTAATATTTTCAGAAAGAATAAAAGGAAAATATACAAGATGTTATCTTCTTGCAGGAGATAGAGCTATTGATGATTATAATAAAAAAGATAAAGTTATAAGAGACCTCAACCATAAATTTAGTTGTAGAGATAATGAAATTTTAGAAATGCTTGAAAAATATATGACTGAGCATGAAAATCTAAAAAAAGATTACTCATCTCTTTCTTTAAAATATTCTAAATATTTTTTACAAGAAATTTTAGAATCACCTATCATAATAAATGATAAAAAAATTATAATTTGTGAAGAGGATAAAACTATTATAAACGAAGTGAGAAAATCTTTTGGTAAAAGAAATGAAACTTTTATGGGGATAACTTCTGATTCAATAATGTTAACTAGCAACGATTTAGATTGTAGTATGGTAATTAAAAAAATTATTGAAAAATATCCTGAGATTAAAGGTGGAGGAAATCAAAAACAAGGAAATATAAAAGGAACTCTTTCTAAAAATCAAATAATCGAAATATTAAATTCTATACTTTAATATTTACTTGTCATTTCCTTAAAAAACTGATAAAATATATAGTCGATTATAATTTAAAATAGCGGAGGAAAAATGGAAAATACAAAAATGGCACTTTTAAATCTTAATGAAGCTGAATTGACAGAGTTCATTCTTTCATTAGGAATGAAAAAGTTTTATGGAAAACAAATATATAACTGGTTACACTCAAAGTTAGTAAGAAATATTCACGATATGACAAATATATCTTTAAAAGATAGAAATACTTTAGACGAAACTTCTTATATACCATTATTAAATATAGTAAACCACCAAACTTCTAAAATTGATGGAACTGAAAAATTCCTATTTAAATTAGAAGATGGAAATACTATTGAAACTGTTTTGTTAAAACATAAAGATAGAAATACTGTTTGCGTTTCTACTCAAGTTGGTTGTCCTGTTAAATGCAAATTCTGTGCAACTGGTGCATCTGGATATGAAAGAAATTTAACTGTACATGAGATATTAAACCAAATATATACAATAGAAAGAAGACTTAGAAATAAAGAACAAAATGTAAACAATATTGTATTTATGGGTATGGGAGAACCCTTCTTCAACGTTGATAACTTAATAAAAGCTATAAAAATATTATCAGATGAAAAAGGTCTTAACATTTCAAGAAGAAAAATAACTGTTTCAACTTCTGGAGTTATTACTGGAATAGAAAGATTATTAGAAGAAAAAATGCAAGTGGAATTAGCAATATCTCTTCATGCAGTATTCAATGAAAAAAGAGATGAGTTAATGCCTATCAACAAAAGATATCCTTTAGAAGATCTATTCACTGTATTACAAGAATATCAAAAAGTATCTAATAGAAGAATCACTTTTGAGTATATCTTAATCAAGGACTTCAACGTTTCTCAAAGTGACGCTGATATGTTAGCAGACTTTGTACACGAATTCGATCATGCTTTAAATCTAATCCCATACAATCCTGTTGTGGAAAATGATTTTGAAAGACCTAGTGAAAAGAAAATAGAAAGATTTTATAATTATTTAAAAAATGATAGAAAAGTAAATGTTATTATCAGAGGAGAAAAAGGAACTGATATAGACGGAGCTTGTGGACAATTAAGACAAAGAACTGTTAAATAAATAATTATGGAGTAAATATATGAAAAAAATTTTTAAAGTTACTTTATTGGTTGGATTAATTTTATCTTTAACTGGTATCCTAAGTATATTTCTTGTGATTAATCACTATAAAAAAGAGATGCCTGATATTGAAAATTTAATAGAATCATATACTCCTTCTGTTCCAACAAAGGTATATGATATAAATGGAAAGGTTATAGATATATTATACAAAGAATCTAGAATACCTGTTCAATTTGATGAAGTTCCTCAATCTGTAAAAGATGCTTTTATCTCAATAGAAGATAGAAGATTTTATTCTCACTATGGAATAGACCCTATCGGTATTTTAAGAGCTATTGCTATAAATCTAAAATATCATAGTAGAAGACAAGGAGCTAGTACTTTTACTCAACAATTAGCGAGAAATGCTTTTTTAACTCACGAGAAAAAGATCTCAAGAAAAATTAAAGAAGCTATACTTACAATTGAGATTGAAAAAACTTATACAAAGGATGAAATATTTGTAAAATATCTTAATGAAATCTACTTTGGTGATGGTGATTATGGTATTAAAAGTGCTGCTAAATCTTTATTCAAAAAAGATGTTAGATATCTAAATCTTCCTGAATCAGCTATGCTTGCAGGAATACCAAATAGACCTGGTTTCTATAATCCTAGAAAAGGTTTAGATAATGCTATCAAAAGAATGAACATAATCTTAAAACAAATGTATAGCTTTGATATGATTACTAAGGAAGAATATGATGAAGCTGTAAATCATAAATTTGTTTTAGAAGAAAATTATAAAGAGGGAATGGATTTAGCTCATACTACTATTATTTATCCAAGAACTAGAGCAAATAAATCTTTAGCACCAAGTTTTACAGATTTAGTTTTAGATTATTTACAAAATAATTTTGATGATGAAGTTATTTATAATGGTGGATTACAAGTTTATACAACATTAAACTATGATATGCAACAGGTTGCAGAAAAAATATTTAAGGAATTTCCACCTCTTGTAAAAAACAGAGAATTACAAGGTGCTATGATAACAATGAATACTTCAAATGGATATATCACATCTATCATTGGTGGAAAAGATTATACTTCTGGTAACTTTAATAGAGCAGTTATGGCAAAAAGACAAATTGGATCTTCTTTTAAACCATTTGTATATCTATCTGCTATAATGGATGGATATTCTGAAAATACTATTGTTGAAGACTCAAGAAGCCTATATGATCAAACTTGGGCTCCTAAAAACTATGGAGTTACTTATAGAAACAATACAACTTTACTTGATGGATTAGTTAGATCTGTTAACAGTGTGGCTGTAAAACTTCTAAAAAATGTAGGACCTCAAAAATTAGCTGATAACTTAAAAAAATTAAATGCTGATTTAGATCCGGGATTAAATTTAAGTTCTGCCCTTGGAACTATTTCTGCTACACCTAAAAATCTTGCTAAAGGATTTGCTATTTTCTCAAATGGTGGTTATGTAGTAGAGCCTATGATAATTGTAGAAATAAGAGACTACAACGGAAATACTTTAATTAAAAATGTTCCTTCTGTTGAAAAGGTATTTGAACCTAAAGATATCGCTCTTACAACAAATCTTTTAATTGGTTCTGTGAGATATGGTACAAGTAAAGGAGCTACAGTTATAACTAAAAAAGGAAAAACTATTGAACAAGGTGGAAAAACTGGTACAACAAATGATGCTTTAAGTGTTTGGTATGCTGGTATCACTCCTGATTATGTTACAACTGCTTATATTGGTTATGATGATAATAAAAAAATGCAGACTACTGGTGGAGAGCTAGTTGCTCCTCTATGGAAAAGATACTATGAAGAATTAATCAACAAAGGACTTTATACTCCTAGTAAATTTGAATTTATAGATACTTTAGTTGCTAGTGGTGAACTTTATTATCAAAATCTAGATCCTTACTCTGGACTTATATCTACAAGTGGAAATGCTAAGAGATTTTTATTAAGAGATAATAGAGTAGAATTAGAAAAGAATGAAAAATATAAAAAAGATTTAATAGAAATCTTATATAATTAAAAAAAGAAGCTGAAGCAAATTAATGATTTTATTCATTGATCTTGCTCAGCTTTTTTATTTTAAAAAATACTATTTCTAAAAAATTTTACTTCTATAATAAAAATTATTTTTTATTTATTAATTAACAATAAGTTTTTTTCTAATTTTTAATTATAATTTATTTTTTATCAGATATAAAAATTTAACAAATAAAAAAACCCTGAAAAAACTCAGGGTTTAATTTTTTACCTTAGTTGAGTTAATTACTTCTCTGCATAAACAGAAACTTGTTTCTTATCTCTTCCAACTCTTTCGAATTTTACATATCCATCGATTAATGCGAATAATGTATGGTCTTTTCCTTGTCCCATATTTGCACCAGCGTGGAATTGGTTTCCTCTTTGTCTAACTATGATGTTTCCAGCTTTAACAGCTTCTCCGTCATATTTTTTAACTCCAAGATATTTAGGATTAGAATCTCTTCCGTTTTTAACAGAACCTTGTCCTTTTTTATGTGCAAATAATTGTATATTTAATGTAAATAACATCTAATTTTCCTCCTTCTCTACAAGCTTTATATTTTTAGGATATTCTTCGGCTAGTCCTTTTAGGACTACAACCATGCTTTCTAAAAGAGCATGCACTTCTCTTTCTCTGCCTTTTAGTTCCATACCGTCAATACTAACGCTTATGAAACCATCAGAATTAATTTCAAATTTTGGATAAATATCTAATACATCTTGAAATCCTGCAAGAGGCATCTGTAATGCAGTCGAAAGGGCTGCACAAACTATATCTGATCCATATTCTCCATATTCTGAATGTCCAGTAGCTTTGTATTTTACAATTCTACCTTTTTTTCTTAAAACTTCAATCTTAGTCATAAATTAATTATGCATTGATTGCAGTAACTTTGATTTCTGTGAAAAGTTGTCTATGACCTTTTTTTCTGTGATTTCCTGTTTTTGGCTTGTATTTGAAGTTAATAACTTTTGCACCTTTTCCTTGGTTTAAAACTTCAACTAGAACTTTTGCTCCTTCAACTACTGGAGTTCCAACTTTTACATCTTCCCCATTAGCTACTAATAGAACATCTGTTAATTCTACTGTTTCATTAACCTCAGCATTAAGCTTCTCAACTCTTAAAACGTCACCTTCTGCAACTTTGTACTGTTTTCCACCAGTTTTTATAACTGCGTACATATAAGCACCTCCAAAAGTATATATTTGTCGCTAGTCAAGGTTGCTGAATACCTTTCCTATGCGTAACTCGTTTATTATATCATTATTTTCATTAAAAATCAATAGTTTTTTTTATTTTTTTGATTTTTTTTAATATCTTAAATATCTCTCATTTCTTTCTCTTATATAATCATTTTTTATAGCAAAATTTATCTCAGAAATAAATTTTTCCTTATCCTCTGGAAAATCTCCCTTAAGTCCTAAATAATTTGAAGCGTGGTTGGATCTAAATATAATTTTTTCTCCTTGAGGAATATCTATATTTTCTATTATCATTTTTATCTCTTTTAATATCTCTTCACCACTGGCCTCTTTAAATTCTCCAGCTTTTTTTCTTTTATCAATTTCTGTTCCTTCGTGGATAACAAGGCAAAGGATACTTAAATAATCTGGTATCATTTTATTAACTATTTCAGCTGTTTTTAAAGCGTGGTTTGTGCTATCTTTTTTTCCAAGTATTCCAGCTATAACAGTTACAGATATTTTAAATCCTGCTTTTTTAGCTTTTAATGCTCCCTCTAAAATTTTCTCAGAAGTAACTCCCTTTTGAATCTCTTGAAGAACCTCATCATCTCCACTTTCTAATCCAATGTAAATAAGTTTTACACCTCTTTTTCTTATTTCCTCTAACTCTTCTGGAGTTTTTAAAAGAATGGACTTTGGACTAGCATATAGAGATATCCTTTCATTCTCTGGAAATTTTTCATTTATATAGTCTAGTATTTCTAAAAGTTTTGGAGTAGGAATAATCAAAGCATCTCCATCAGCTAAAAATATTTTATCTATATACTTAACTCTTGTTCTAAAAAAATCTACTTCTGCTTTTATCTGCTCCATAGATTTTATTGTAAATTTCTTATCCTTATACATCTTACAAAAAGTACATTTATTGTGTGAACAACCTAAAGTTATTTGAATGATTAAACTATAAGCCTCACTAGGTGGTCTATATAATGGATAATCATATATCATATCTATATCTAACATTTATTCCTCCTATAATTTTTAAAAAAATTATAACATAATTATCAATAAATTTCTACATATTTAGTTTTTATAGAATAGTTTTTCTCAGCCCCTATCTTCATAAGAGAATCATAAACTAAATTTTTATAAGTTTCTATCTGCTCCTCTTCATAGGTTCCTGTCTTATAGTCCACTATAAATATCTCTTTATTTTCATTATCTATCATCAATCTATCTATCCTATAAAGTTTTGAATCTTTTTCTGAATATATAGAATATTCATTATAAATAATATCCCATTTTCTTGAAAAGATTTCTCTATTATTTTCAAAGATATTTTTTATCTTTTCATCTGTCAAAATTTCTTTTTCTATTTTTTCCTCTCCTAATAGAGCCCCATATTTTGAAAATGTTTTTTTCTTAGATTTTTCTATCTCCTCTTCATCACCATAAGAGATATTTTCTAAAAAATAGTGGACAATATTACCTACATTTCTTTTTTCTTCCAACTCTAAACTATATTTATAGGTATCTTCTTTTATTTTATCTATATTTTCCTCTTCTTTCTCCTTTGAAATCTCTAAAGAGCTAAAATCAACCTCAAAATCTTTTTCAATCTCTTTTTCCTTTTCTTTTTCTGGATAATCATAGATTTTCAACTCTCCTTTTTCATAAAGAAGCTTATCTAAATATCTCTTAAAGACATCTCCGTAAAAACTATCAGATTTTTTCATATTTTTTATAAAGATAATTAGATTTCCCTTTGGACGAGTTAAAGCAACATATAGATTATTTAATTCCTCTTCCATTTTTTTTCTCTCTTTTTCCCCTTGGAAATCATAAATCTCATCTATATATGGAATAATATTTTTATATTCCTCTGAATAAATAAGATAACTTTCAACCTCTGAATATTTTTCATCTAACTTTATACTTATATTCATTCCTGTATCAGCTCTATTTTTATCTTCATTCGCTATGAAAAATACTGTATCAAACTCAAGCCCCTTTGACTTATGAATGGTGATTAAAGATATACTCTCCTCTTCTTTAGAAGACTCCTGTCTATAATTAGATTTATCTCCATTATCAATTATCTCTTCTATAAACTCTCTTACATTCTTAAAATTCTTTCCTACCCTTATAAAATTATAGATATTTTTTATTTCTGTTTCTTTGTTATAGATTTCAACTATTCCAAATTCTTTAATTATATCTAAGATAATATCCATATTTTCAAAATTATTTTCTGAATATTTTTTATAGATTTTTTCTATTTTTTCAATAACTTTTTTCTCTTCTATAAATTCCTCTAGATTTAAAACTTTTTCATAAAACTCATCTAAATTTTCACTCTCTTTAGATATATCTAGAAGTTTTCTCATAAATCTATCCCCTATCAATATAAGATCATCTCTTAAAAACTCCAGAAGATAAAATATATTTTCACTTATAAAATATCTAAGAAGTTTTATTACTGGAATAATACTTTTATGATTAAAGATACTTTGATTTGTTTCTTGGATAAATCCTATTTTATTTTTAGTAAACTCATCTGCTATACTATCTAGATATTTATTTTTTCTAGCAATTACACCTATTCCATTATACTTTCCATTAAAATCTTCTTTTAATATTCTCATTAATTCATTGATATAGGCAGTTTCAGGATCTTCATTTCCTGAAAAATTATATATTCTTACTCCCCCTTCTGTTTTCTCTTTAGAAGATTCTGAAGGTTTAAAGTCAAAATCTTTTGTATGAGAAATATCTTCAAATACCTCATTAGTAAAATCCACTATATTTTTTTCACTTCTAAAGGATATATCTAAATATTCCTCTTCCCCATCTATTATCTTAGCTAAATCTCTAAAAAGATTTTTCTCTCCATCACGCCAACCGTAGATACTTTGTTTTTCGTCACCAACACAGATAATATTTGTAGCAGAGTTTACAAAAGGCTCAAGCATCTTCCATTGAGCTATACTTGTATCTTGAAATTCATCTATGAAAATAGAAGTACATTGACTATCTACAATCTCTTTCATATAATTACTAATTTTTCCATCTTCTATTAAATTAAGTTTTTCATCCCCCACATAGATTAAAAGATAATCTCTTATATCATCTTGTGTAAATTTTCTTTCACTTAATTTTATTTCATCATAAATTTCATAAACTGTTTCAAGGAAAGAAAGAACTTGTTCCTCATAAGGTATCATTTTTTCATTAAATATTTTTTTAGCTAGTAATCTATTAGCCTCTTCTTTTAATTCAATAAATTTTTCTTTAAACTCAACTATTTTTTCTTTTTTACCAGTAGTTTTTCTACCATTATGAAGATTATTTGTTTCCAATAATTCTTTAAAATTTTCTAATATAAATTCCAATTTCTCTTTTTCTGTTTTTAAAGATAGATATTTTTCAAAACTTTTATTAGCATATTCTGTCAAAGGTTTTCCCTCTGCTCTAAACTCTTGTAATTCAATTATTTTTTCTTTTATTAAATCATATATTTCTATAATATTTTCATCTTTTATATCTAGTTTTTCCCTTTTTGATAAACCACTTTTATTTTTTATAAAGATATAACGCCATCTATATTTTATAATTTTTCCTAAAAGTTCTATATATTTTTCAGCATCTCTCTCTAAATTTTCATTAAAAAATTCTTCAAACTTATTAAATTTTTCTTTACTTTCAGTTATCCTTTCAAAAACTCTTTTTAAAATCTCGTTATTCTGCCCCTCATCTATAATTTCATAAGCAAATATCTCTTTCATAGGAGCTATTGCATTTTTAAAAATTAAAATTTTAAAAGCGTCTAAAGTATAGATTGCTAGTTTATCTCTATTGACCAAAATATCATAATATATTTTTCTAATCTCTTCTTTTTTTAGTTGAAGTTCTGGGTAAATTTTATTTATCTGTTCTTTTAATTTTATCCCCTCTTCTGTTTCCTTTGATAAATCATACAAAAATTTTATAATTCTTTCCTCTATCTCTGATATAGCCTTATTTGTGAAAGTCATAACTATAATATCTGAAAATTTTTCACCTCTTATAAGAGATACTACATATTCTAAAGCTAATCTATAAGTCTTTCCTGTTCCAGCACTAGCCTTTAATATTTTTTTAGACATTATATCACTTCCTTTCTACAAATATTTTCATAGATACAACCGCCACAAGATTTTTCTTTTTTGCTATAATTTTCATCTTCCACAAACTTTTTAAAAATATCATCCAAATCTTTTTCTGTAATTTTTTGCTCAACCTCTTCTAGTTCTTTCTTTAAAACATTGTAGATATACCCTTTAATATTTTCATTTCCATTCATAATAGAATATATATCCAATTGTCCATCTGCTTTACTACCAGTTTTATAATCTATTATTAAACTTTTATTCTCAGTTGCTACAATCAAATCCATTCTACCTCTTATCATTATATCTGGCTTAGTTTTATCATCTTTATTGTATTCACTAAAATATCTTTTATCTTTTTCACCAAAGAATGATTTTACTTTTTCACCTTTTAACTTGTCCTCTATTTTTTTATAGAATTTTATTACCCCTTGTTTTATATGTGGAGCCATAACCCTTTCAAAATAAATATCTAGATAAGTTGGTATCTTCATATTATTTTTTCTTATCTCATTTCTTAATATATTTGTCACTAACTCTTCATCAACTTCAAAATTATTTTTTGTTATAATCTCATAATACACTTTTTCTGTTACCTTCTCTAAAATAGAGTGAACTATTATCCCTAAAACTCTTAAAGAGCCCCCATATTGATTTTCTTTAGTCTCATCAAGTCCATAAATTTTATCCAATAAAAATTTATACTGACACTCATTTATTTTTAAAATATCATAAGTTCCAACCTCTATAATCCCATCTTTATTACAAAGATTTTCTATATCTTTTTTCATTTGAAACTCATTATTATTTAATGTAAAATTTCTTTCCTTATAAAGATATTCTTCAATCATCTTTAAACCAGTTGTAGTATTTAAAATTTTATCCTCTACTTTTATATTTTTCTCTATCATCAACTCTTCTAAAAATACTGATTTTCCTATTTTTCCATCTTTTTCTTTTTTATAAAATATAATATTTTCCTTTGAGTTTCCTAGATATTGTAAAAAACGATATTTCATCAGATTAATCTCTGTTTCTCTTGTTTCAAATCCAAGTTCTTCAAGTTGTTTATCTGTAAACATCTGATTTTTTTCTATATTCCCCGGAAGATTTCTATTTGTAATATCCACATAGTAAGATTTCTCCCCGAAATTTATCTTGGCCTCCTCTATCTTCTTTAAGAATCCAACAAATTTATCATTTTTTTCTTTTTCAATAGATTTTAATTCTATCCCCTCAAGATATTTTATAATTAAAGTATAGATATATTGCCCACAATCTTTTTTAAATATCTCTTGAAAACCTTTTTTACCTAATAAACTCTCACTACTTCTAACATTAAACATAACTTCGTGAAATTTTTCTAAAAAATCTATATATTCTCTATCTGCTATCTTTTCAAATCCAATCTCTTTAAAATAATTATAAAACTCATCTGTGGACTTAAAATTTTTTATTCTTAAAAGATCCTCATAAAGATTTTTAAATATCTCTACAATCTCCTCGTTATCCTTAATTAAATCTTTTATCCAAAGATCTTCAAAAACTTTAGGGCTTATATATCTATATTCCTCTTCCATTATTTTATAAAAAATCTTTTTTATCTCCTTAGAGATACCATATATTTTTTGAGTTAATAGATTTTCTATAAATTCTAAAAAATTCTCTATCTTTAATCCTAATTCTTTTCTCTCTTCTATTGATTTTATAAGATCATTTTGTAAATTCATAAATTTATAAAGCCAAGTATCTTCCATTATTTTTAGTTTTCCATTTATAAAATATTTTGGCATAATTTTTGAAAAATATTCATCATTTAATCTTGGAGTATAGATATTTTTTAATTTTTTCTCCTCTGATAAAATATATAAAAGATTAAATACAGTTTCTATATCTTCATTTGTTTCATAGACTTTTACTTTTGAGCTATCCAATTGAAAATATTTTTCACCCATATCTATTTTATTTAAAGTTAGATCTTCTTCATTATAAATATCAGAGTTCCCTTGTAATATAAATTCTATCTCTATATTTTTATCTAACTCTTTAAGAACTTTTTTTAGAAGAGGAGTAAAACACAGATTATCTACAAAAATTATTTTATTAAATTTTTCTATAAATTCAGTATTAAAGTTTTCCTCATCTACTATCCAATCACTAGGAATAAAATTATTTTTTTCTAAAAATTTATCATATTCCTCTTTCATTTTATCAAATTTTTCTATTCTATCTTTTTGCCACTCTGTGAATAAAGTTGTATCTATTTTACTTATAAGGTTTAAATTTAAATCTCTATAATAAGTAAAAAATAGGTCTGCAATATCTATTATGTCATAGTAATTTTTTATATCAAAAAAATCCTTTACCTCTTGTGAAATATTTTGATAAAGAGTAAGAGGTCTTTTAGCCTCTGTTAAAACTATTCTATCTGTTACAAATATCTCCTTTTGAAATTCATCAAAAGTTAAAAAAGTTCCACCAGGAACTAAGATATTTTTATCTCTTAACTTTAAAAAAGCATTTTCTAAAAAATAATCACTAAAAACTACTAAAACATCTTTTTTATTTTCTATATTTTTTAAATAATTTACTCCAAGTGGAAAATATTTAAATTTCATCTCTCCCCCTTAATAAAAAAAGTCCATTTAAAAATGGACTTCCTTTTCTTTTTATAATAATACTAAATTTTTAAAAAACAAGCCCTTCAATATTTTAAGTCTGTTCTCTATAAATTCTACTTCTTATTTTCTAATTCTAATATTATATTTTTATCTGTAAGGAATGCTTCTCTGAACTTACTTGTTCCTTCAAAAACAACTCCCTCTTTCATTAGAACTCTATTACTATTTATTTCTCCTCTGACAACGCTTTCATCAATAAGTTCTATAAAGTCAGCTTCCAATGTTCCATTATATTTCCCTTTTACAGTTATCTTTCTAGCTACTATTTTCCCTTCACCATAACCATTTTCCTCAATAACTACTCCACAGTTACAATATATATTTCCACTAACTTTTCCCTCAATGACAAGATTACCATCTATTTTAAAATCTCCTGTAATCTCACTACTACTAGCTATTGTTGTTATTTCTTTTCCTGAAAAGCCTGCATCTGATGTCTTATCATCTCTACTAAAGACTGCCATTTTACCCCCTTCTCCTTTTCAAAAAGACTATTGTAATTATCTATATTCCATTCTGTAAAAGACATTGGATCTACTCTTTTTCCTAAATAATGAATTTCATAGTGAAGATGTGGTCCAGTTGATCTTCCTGTACTTCCAACCTCTCCTATTTTTTTACCTTTTCTTACTATATCTCCAACTTTTGTTGTTATAACACTCATATGAGCATAGTAAGTTTTAAATCCATATCCGTGATCAACTATAACAAGATTTCCAAATCCTCCTGAATTATATCCAGCAAACTCAACAACTCCATCTGCTTGAGTTATAATTGGAGTTCCCTTAGTAGCTTTAAAATCTAAACCATAATGATATATAGTTTTTTCTAAAACTGGATGCTCTCTAGTTCCAAATAAACTTGAGTAACCTTTAAATGGAACCACTGGTATTCCACTTGGAATAACCTGTAATAATAATTTTCTCTCAAGAACACTCATTTTTGCAAGATCTAATTTTTCTGTTTCTGTCAATTCTTTTTTATAGTCAACATCTTCTCCCATAAGTTTTTCTATTTCTTGAACCTTAACAGTTATATTTTCAAGTTCTAATTCCCTAGCAGACAACTCTTTTTTAGTTTTTTCTATCTGTTTTAAATATTCTTTCTTATTTTCATCTATTTTTTTTACAAGTTCCTCATTTTGTATTCTATAATAACTATATTCTTTTACCTTATGATTTAAAACAAGCACAACTATTACCAAGGCACTTATACTAAACAATAAAGCTATTCCAAGAATTAATAAATATTTTTTTATTATTTTATCAAATGAGTAACATTTCATACCCTTTAAATCTGTTATTGTTACATAATATCTATTTTTCAAAGTTTTTCCTCCAAAAAACCTATATAATAAAAAAGCTTAGAAACTTCCTATCCTCCCAGAGGGCTGCCCCCCAAGTACTTTCAGCGTATACGAGCTTAACTTCTAGGTTCGGTATGTGACTAGGTGTACCCTCGTAGCTATTGTTTCTAAGCAAAAATAATTATAGCACACTCCTTCGATCTCGTCAATACTTTTTTACATTTTCTAAAACTTTTTTTATTTTTTCTTGAATATGCTGATATCCGATATCTTTTATATGAGGAAGATTACAATCAGTACAATTTTTTATCCCTGTTTTTGTATATTTAAAATTACCCCCACATTGATCTCCCAAAGAGTACAGGGGACAATAACAAAATAAGCAATTAAATTTTTCAATATCATTTATTTTGTGGCAAGGAAAATATTCACACTCTTTATTTTGAACAAATTTATAATTAAATGTTTTTTTCTCCATAAAATTTTATCCTTTTCTATATATCTTCCAGTCCCCCACTGGTTTTCCCTCTTTAAATTTTCCAATTATTCTAGGATTTCCATTTTCATAGAAAATTTTATAATCTCCATTTTCTTTTCCATCTTTATAATTGGTTTCTAAATATTTAACCCCAGTCTCTCTATAAATTATATGTTTTCCATTTAAATGTCCATCTTTCCAATTTTCAATAGATTTTAATTTTCCATTTCTATAAAAAGTAAGCCACTTTCCTTGTGCCTTCCCCTTAGTAAAATACTCTCTATCTCTTCCATTTATTATCATTCCTGAAAAAAGAGACTCATCTATCTTATTGACAAGAAGATCATCTTTTAATTTTAATTGACTTTTATAACATCTATCAGTTTTAGCAAATGAGAAAATATTTATAAGTATAAAAAAACATATAATTTTTTTCATAGACTCTCCTATTTTTATTTTGTTTTACAACTATCTATATCAAATTCTCCATTATCTTTTTCAATTCTAGTTATATCCATATTAACTTTTTCTTTTACTACAAATCTATCATATAAATGTATCAATAAAAAAGTTACCACTAAAGTTGCAAAAGATACTAAAACACTCTCTCCCTCTGTTCTTCCCATCATATTAGATATAGAAAAACCTGCTACCATCATTATTATTGGTAAAACATAAACTAAAAATCCTATTTTCAGCATTTTTGAATCAGCTAATTCAAAAGTAACTATATCTCCAACCTCTATCTCTTGTTTTTTAGGATTATACTCAAGCTCTATCTCTCTTGTAAGTTTACTTGCATCTCCACACCCAGAACAGTGTGCACAAGAACTTTCTTTAAACATTTTTACAACTAATTTTTTGCCCTCAATTTTTGTTACTTTTCCACTGCTTTCCATCTTACACCTCTTGTCCCAATTAACTTTTCTTAAACAATTATATCATATTTTTTTATTTTGACAAAGTCATTCTTTAATTTCTTGAAATTAAAATTCTAATATGATAAAATATTATGTATTTAATTTAATATACAGGTGATTTTGTGAAGATCTTAAAAAGTTTTTTTGAAAATTTTAGAGTTTTATTTATTTATATATTTATATTTTTTATTTTATCTATTTTTTTAAAGATAAATGATTTTTCATTAGATAATTTTTCCAAGATAATTTTTCCATATTTTGGAATTTTTGCCTATGTTTTACTTATTGATATTTTTTCAGATATATATTTTTCTTTAAAAAAAGATAAAATTTTACAGATGACTTATAGAATAAGGCTTATCTTTTTTAACATATTTTTATTAGCTTTATCTTTTTTTATACTAATTTCATATGTAAATGTATTTTTAGAATTTAATTCATTTAATATTCTATTTACTTCGTTAAACTTTTTTCACTTTGGTTATATGTTCACCGAAACTGCTCTTTACCTTTGTGAAAATTTTAGCTATATCATTCTTAATAGTTTGACGATATTAATTTTAATTATATCTCTTTTCTTCAGTATAATAAGCATCATTATTACCACTGTAAGAAATTCTAAAAAGAATTCTAATAAAATAAAATCTCTAGAAGAAAAAAAGATAACTTTACAAAATAAGATAGCTATAAAAGAAGCTCTTATAAAAGATGAGCAAAGAGAATTTAAAAACTATGAAAAAGCTCAAGATATAGCTATAAGAGAACAACTTCAAAGAGCTAGAAATAAAAACTTTAGAAGACAGGTGAAAAGATAAATGATACTAGCATCAAACTCTCCAAGAAGAAAAGAAATTTTAGAAAATTTTGGTTTTTCTTTGGAGATAAAAACTAAAAATATAGAAGAAATCAGTGATGAAAAAGAAATAATAAAAAAGGTAGAGGATATAGCCAGAAAAAAAGTTATGGCTGTGGCTATAGATAATCCCAATGAATTTGTAATTGGAGCTGACACTGTAGTTGTCATTGATGATAAAATACTTGGAAAACCTAAAAACGAAAAGGATATCTATGAAATGTTACATCTTTTATCTGGTAGAACTCATCAAGTTATCACAAGTTTTTCATTTATAAATATCTCTAAAAATATAGATATAAAAGATTCTCAAATATCAGATGTAAGTTTTAAAAATATAAGTGATGAAGAGATAAAATGGTATATTGATACAAAGGAGCCATTTGATAAAGCTGGTTCTTATGGTATTCAAGGTAAGGGGAGTTATTTTGTAGAAAAGATAGATGGAGATTTTTTCTCTGTAATGGGATTCCCTATTGGAAAATTTGTAAGAACTTTGGCAAATATTGATATCTCTCTTGAGGAGATAAAAAAATTATAATATAGGTGGATTATGAATAATAATGATTTAAATCTTTTTGAAAATTTAAAAGAAAAAATAGAAGCCATTCTTTTCATAGGTGGAGAGGATATAAAGATAAAAGATCTTTCTAAATATTTTGAAATAAGTGTTGATAAATTAATTCCAATCATCTATGAATTAAAAGGTGAAAGAAAATACTCTGGAATCAATATAGAAATAACTGATACAAATATCTACCTTGTTTCAAATCCTAAATTTGGTGCTGTGGTAAATGGATATTTTGAACAGGAAAAGAAACCTAAAAAACTTTCTGCTGCTACTTTAGAAACTCTATCAATCATAGCTTACAATCAACCGATTACAAAAAGTGAGATTGAATCTATAAGAGGGGTTAATGTAGATAGTATAATAGGAAATTTAGAAAATAGAAAATTTATTAGAATTTGTGGAAAAAAAGAGGCTATTGGAAGACCTAATTTATATGAGGTTACCGAAAAGTTTTTAGGATATTTAGGGATAGATTATGTAAATGAACTTCCTAATTATCAAGAGATCAGAGAAAAATTAGAAAAACTGCATTATGCAGAAAATCAAAAATCAGAATAGGAAAGGGTTATGGAAAAAGTAAGAATAAATAAATATTTGGCTAGTCTTGGGATAGACTCAAGAAGAGCTATTGATAAGATGATTGAAGAGGGAAGAATAACTGTTAATGGAAAATTAGCAGAATCTGGTGTTAAGGTAGATTCTAAAGACGATATATTTATAGATGGAAAATCTATAAAAAAAGATAAGTCTGAAAAAGTTTATTTTATGCTTAACAAACCTCAAAAAGTTTTATCAGCTGTAAAAGATGATAGAAATAGAAAATTAGTAGTAGATCTTATAAAAACTGATGAAAGAATTTTCCCTATCGGTCGTCTTGATTATGATACTGAAGGGTTAATTATTTTAACAAATGATGGAGAAATCTATAACAGAGTTATCCATCCTAGAGGAGAGGTTTATAAAACTTATTATGTTGAAGTTCAGGGAACTGTATCTCTTTCAACACTAAATAAATTAAAAAAAGGTATTCTTTTAGATGATAAATTAACTTTACCAGCTAGAGGAAAAATAATATCTTCTACTCCTCAGTTTACATCTCTTAATTTTTCTATAAAAGAGGGAAGAAATAGACAGGTAAGAAGAATGTTTGAAGCAGTTGGACATAAGGTAACTTTCTTAAAAAGAATCGCTATTGGAGAACTTCAACTTGATGAAAAATTAAAAACTGGTGCTTATCGTCCTCTTAGAAAAAAAGAGGTAAACTATTTAAACTCACTATAAATAATAAAATTTATTATACAATCTTAATAAAGGGGGAACTATGGCTTTAACAAAAGAAGAAGTTTTAAAAGTTGCTAAACTTGCAAAATTAGAATTTACTAATGAAGAAATTGAAAAATATCAACAAGAATTAAATGAAATCTTAAATTATATGAGTATGTTAGATGAATTAGATACAGAAAATATCAAACCTTTATCTCAAGTAAATAATGATACAAACAATTTAAGAGATGATGAAGTAAAACCATCTTTATCTGTGGAAGATGCTTTAAGAAATGCACCTGAAGCTGTTGATGGTACTGTTGTTGTTCCAAAAGTTGTTGGTGGAGAATAAAAATATTTTAGGAGGAATTCTTATGAAAGAAATTTATGAATTTACAGCTCTTGAAGTTAGAAATAAAATTCTTAATAAAGAAATTTCAGCTTATGAAGTTACAAAGGCTGTATTTGAAAGAATAGAGAAAACTGATGAACTTATTGGAAGTTTTGTTTCTCTTAGAAAAGAAAAAGCTTTAGAAGAAGCAAAGGCAATAGATGAAAAAATTAAAAACGGAGAAAAAGTTGGAGCTTTAGCTGGAGTACCTGTTTCTATAAAAGATAATATGGTATCTCTAAATGATCCTGCTACATCTTGCTCTAAAATTTTAGATGGATATATCGGTATCTATGATGCAACAGTTGTTACAAAATTAAAAGAAGCTGACGCTATCATAATTGGTAAAACAAATATGGACGAGTTTGCAATGGGAGGAAGTACAAAAACTTCTTATCACAAACTTACAAAAAATCCTTGGGATACTTCAAAAGTTCCTGGAGGAAGTAGTGGAGGAGCTGCTTCATCAATAGCTGCTCAACAATGTTTTATCTCTTTAGGTTCTGACACTGGTGGAAGTATAAGACAACCAGCTTCTTTCTGTGGAGTTGTTGGATTAAAACCTACTTATGGAAGAGTTTCAAGATATGGACTTATGGCATTTGCTTCATCTCTTGATCAAATTGGACCACTTGCTAAAAATGTAGAAGACATCGCTCTTGCTATGAATGTAATAGCTGGTTATGATGATTATGATGGAACAGTTAAAAATTTAGAAGTTCCTGATTATACTGAATTTTTAGGAAAAGATATTAAAGGTGTAAAAATTGGAGTTCCAAAAGAATATTTTGTAGATGGAATGAACGAAAATGTAAAATCTATAATGATGGAATCTCTTGAAAAATTAAAAGAAGCTGGAGCAGAAATCGTAGAAATTTCTCTACCTCATACAAAATATGCTCTACCAACTTACTATATATTAGCACCAGCTGAAGCAAGTTCAAACCTTGCAAGATTTGATGGTGTAAGATATGGATATAGAAGTAAAAATGCAAAAGATTTTAACGATCTATATATAAAATCAAGAAGTGAAGGATTTGGAAGTGAAGTAAAAAGAAGAATAATGATGGGAACTTATGTTTTAAGTGCTGGTTTCTATGATGCATACTTCAAAAAAGCTCAAAAAGCTAGAGCTTTAATTAAAAAAGATTTTGATGAGGCTTTTGAAAAAGTAGATATGATATTTACTCCAGTAGCTCCTACTCCTGCATTCTCACTTGATGCAGTAAAAACACCTTTAGAATTATATTTAGAGGATATATTCACACTTTCTGCTAACCTTGCTGGTGTTCCTGGACTTTCTATTCCAGCTGGAATAACTGAAGGATTACCTGTTGGTATCCAACTTCTTGGAAAATATTTTGAGGAAGGAAATTTACTAGCAGTAGGAAGCGCTTTTGAAAAAATAAGAGGGGAATGGAAACTTCCTGAGGGAGTTGAGAAATAATGATAAAAGAATGGGAATCAGTAATAGGACTTGAGGTCCATCTTCAATTAAAAACAAATACAAAAGTTTGGTGTAATTGTAGTACAGACTATGACAACGATGATGCCAATACTCACACTTGTCCAATATGTTTAGGACACCCTGGAGCTTTACCAAAACTTAATAAAAAAGTTTTGGAATATGCTATCAAAACAGGTTTAGCTCTTAACTGTAAAATTAATCACGAATGTTCTTTTGATAGAAAAAACTATTTCTATCCAGATACTCCTAAGAACTATCAAATAACTCAATTTGAAAATTCTTATGCTGGAAAAGGATATTTAGATATCAATGTAAATGGAAAAGAAAAAAGAATTGGAATAACAAAAATTCAAATAGAAGAAGATGCTGGAAAATCTATCCACGGAGCAACAGAATCTTTTATAAACTTCAATAGAGCATCTATGCCTCTAGTAGAAATTATTTCTGAACCAGATATGAGAACATCTGAGGAAGCTTATGAATATTTAACTCTTTTAAGAAACACTATAAAATATACTGGTGTAAGTGATGTTTCAATGGAACTTGGTTCTTTAAGATGTGACGCAAATATATCTGTTCACTATAAAGGAGAACCTTTTGGAACTAGAGTTGAGGTTAAAAACTTAAACTCATTCAAGGCTGTTGCAAGAGCTATTGACTATGAAATCAACAGACAGATTGAAACTATCGAAAAAGGTGGAAGTATAGATCAAGAGACTAGAACTTGGGACGATGAAAACCAAATCACTAGAGTAATGAGAAGTAAAGAAGAGGCTATGGATTATAGATATTTCCCTGAGCCAGATCTTTTAAAAGTTATAATAGAAGATGAAGAGATTGAAAGAATAAAAGCTCTAATGCCTGAAGATATTATGGCAAAAATTCATAGATTTATAAATGAATATCAAATCCCTGAATATGATGCAAATATTCTTTGTGAAGATATTGAATTAGCTGACTACTTTGAAAAAGTAGCTCACTCTTCTAATAATCCAAAAGCAAGTTCTAACTGGATAATGACAGAAGTTTTAAAATATCTAAAAGATAATAATACTGAGATTGGAAACTTCCCTATCTCTGCTGAAGATTTAGGAAATATTATAGTTCTTATTGATAAGAATGTTATCTCTTCAAAAATTGCAAAAACTGTATTTGAAATGAAATTAACTGATAAGAGAACTCCTGCTCAAATAGTTGAAGAGGAAAAAATGACTCAAGTGGCTGATACTGGAGCTATTGAAGCATTAGTTGATGAAGTTTTAGCAAATAATCCAAAACTTATAGAGGATTATAGAAATTCTGATGAGGGAAGAAAACCAAGAGTTTTAAAAGGACTTATTGGACAAGCTATGAAACTTTCTAAAGGAAAGGCAAACCCTCAAATGGTTACAGATTTAATTACAAAAAAATTATCTTAATATAAATGTCTGGGAAATTCCCAGACATTTTTAAAATAAAGGAGAGGTCTATGATAAAAAATATTGTTTTTGATTTAGGAAAAGTTTTAGTTGATTTTTTTCCAAATAAATTTGTAGAAGAAAATGTTGAACCACAATATAGAGATAAATTTTTAGAAATTGTTTTTAATAGTGATGAATGGAAAAATTTAGATAGAGGAATTTTAGAGTATGAAGATGCTATTAAAATTTTATCTTCAAGATTACCACAATGTGAAAAAGCTATCAATAAATTATTTAATGATATTGTTAATTCTTGTTTATCTCCTATAAAAAATAATGCTGAATTATTACCTAAATTAAAAGAAAATTATAATCTTTATATAATTTCTAACTTTCATAGGGTAGCTTTTGAAAAGATATATAAGGAGTGGGAATTTTTTAAGTTATTTGATGGTAAAGTTGTTTCAGCTTTCTGTAAACTTATGAAACCAGAACCTGAAATTTATCAACTTCTTTTTAAAACTTATTCTCTAAATCCTAATGAATGTATATTTATTGATGATGTTTTTGAAAATATTGAAGGGGCTAAAAATCAAGGAATGGAAGTTATCCACCTTACAAA